>JACRPW010000039.1 GCA_016223005.1 Deltaproteobacteria bacterium
AAGGGAGCACGGCGAGGTTAGCATACCTATAATCCCCAAATGGACAGGCAAAAAAGTTGCTGTGGTTGGCGCAGGTCCTGCAGGGCTTACAGTTGCAGGGGACCTTATAAAAAAGGGGCATAAGGTTACTGTGTTTGAAGCACTGCATACAGCAGGCGGTGTTTTGATGTATGGCATCCCTGAGTTCAGACTGCCTAAAAAAATTGTGCAGGCAGAGGTTGAATATCTTAAAAAGATGGGTGTTGAGATTGTATGCAACGCTGTTATTGGCAAACTTGACACAATAGATGAACTTTTGGCAAACGGCTATGGCGCAGTATTTATAGGCACAGGCGCTGGGCTTCCTGTTTTTATGAATATCCCGGGTGAAAATCTTATCGGCGTCTATTCAGCAAATGAATACCTTACAAGATTAAATCTGATGCGGGCATATCAATTCCCTGAATACGACACGCCGATACTTAACGGCAAAAAGGTGGTTGTTGTCGGCGGCGGCAATACTGCAATGGATTCTGCAAGAACAGCATTAAGGTTATGTCCGGAAGAGGTAACGATTGTTTACCGCCGTTCAAAAGAGGAGATGCCGGCAAGGATAGAAGAAATCCATCACGGCGAAGAAGAGGGGCTGAAATTCAATCTGCTTACAAACCCTGTCCGATTTATAGGTGATGACGAAGGTAAACTCAAGAAGGTAGAATGTATAAGGATGGAACTCGGCGAACCTGATGAATCAGGCAGGAGAAGACCTATCCCTGTTAATGGTTCTGAATTTACAATAGATGTAGATATTGCAATAATAGCCGTTGGCAATGGCGCAAATCCGCTTATACCTCATACAACCCCTGATTTAAAGGTGAACAAGTGGGGGAACATAACCATTGACTACGATACAGGCAAAACAAACAAGAAGGGCGTATTTTCAGGGGGCGATATTGTCAGAGGCGGTGCAACCGTTATTCTGGCAATGGGCGACGGAAGGCGCGCTGCCAATTCAATCCATGAATACTTAGAAACAGGTTTAAGGGGACAGTCCCTATTCTACTAAACTGTCATACCCGTCTTTTTCTTATCCGACATGGTCAGGTAATCAATCATCATGAGTTCCGCTATAACGGACACTTTGATATAGATATAACTGACATCGGTGTCCGCCAGATGGAAAACCTTGCTGACTTTCTTGCACATGAACCTATTACTGCCATCTATTCCAGCGACCTGCAGAGGGCTGTAAAGGGTGCTGACATAGTTGGCAGGAGGCTTGGCATTAAACCAGTAAAGATGCATGAATTCAGGGAACTGTCTTTGGGCAGATGGGAAGGACTTACAAGAGAAGAGGGGGCAGAGAGGTTTCCTGAAGAGGCAGGGTTCAGGTTTAGGGATTTGGCAATTTCAAAGGTTCAGGGCGGGGAGAGTTTACAGGATTTAAAAAATCGTGTAGTCCCAAAACTAAACGAGATTTTAAATAGACATAGAGATGAAGCAGTTTGTTTGGTTGCCCATGGTGGTGTCAACAGGGTAATCTTATGTGATGCAATGGGACTGCCTATGGAAAACTTTTTCAGGATTGAGCAGGACTACGGCTGTCTGAATATCATTGACTATTTTGAGGACGGTGGGGACAGATTTCAAATCTGTCCCCAAGTAAAACTATTAAACGGCGGTCCAAATCAGGAACTTCAAAAGACTAAGATTTACTGACCCACCTTTTTGCTTCCTAAAAAATTTTCATATCTTTAATCTTTTCTTAATCTTTCTTCTTTTATAATCATGCCCAAAATCCTATTTAGGATTTTGGGGATATGATTATTTATAGGAGGACAAGATGAATACTGCTACAATAAAAAAGTTTCACAAATATGCAGGTATCAGTTTTTCCATACTAATACTTACCATATCTGCAACAGGGATACTCCTGAATCATGATAAGGTCTTTTCAAGTAAAGGGGATAGGAAGGGGATGAAGGGTCTTATCTTTGAAAAGAAGGGCAAGATAGACCCCAACCTTGCCTTTGATTCCCTTCCTGTGTCTTTAGAAAAGGCAGTTTCAACAGCCCTGTCTACAGGGGTGAAGGATAAACTTGAGAAGGTGGAAATCAAGAACGAGTTTGGAGGGATAGTTTACAAGGTCAAGTTTGCAGATATAGGAAAGACAGAGGTGATAGTGGATGCTAATTCAGGTGAGGTTATTTATGTCTTTGGCAAGAAGCCAGAAAAGATAGCCAAAGACCTCCACACAGGGAAGTTCTTTGGTGAGGCATGGATGCTCTTAAGCGACATCACAGGGTTAGCCATGATAGTTTTGAGTCTTACAGGACTCTATATGTGGCTTAAAACACGAATGGCAAATAAAGACAAAGGAGGAAGATTATGAGTGTGCATCTTAAAAAGACTATCCTTGCCTTAAGTATCGTGGTAATGCTTATACTTGGGGTATTTCTTGCTAACACAGCCTATACAGCCTTTAATCACAAGGCTGTATCAGGATATGCACTTGATGGGAAACACGTGCAGGCAAAGTGTAATTCATGTCATGTTGAAGGTAAGGATTATAAGGGGGCACCTAAATTTTTCGGATTAACAAAGAGAGAGCAACTATGACCCTGGTTAGAGGATTCATCCCTGCCTTTCTGTTTCTTATCTCTATAAATACCATTGTGTATGGAGGAGATTTGAGCATCCCTAAAGCATGGGAGTATCAACTTGGGAATGGGTTAAGGGTTGCAGACACAGGTTTCAGGCTTGGTGGATATGCCAGTATGAAATATAATGACCCGAGTGGTCAGGATAGGAAACTTGTCTTTGATGACTTAAGCCTGTTTGTATTTGGAGATATAACCGAGAGGATTAGACTTTTTTCTGAATGGGAGGATGCCCATTTCTTTGAGATAGATGCAAATGGCAGATCAAGGTTCACCCACCACGGACAACTGGAGAGACTTTATCTTGATTACCTTTTTTCAGATACCTTTAAAATCAGGGCAGGGAAGTTTTTAACCCCTGTTGGCACATGGAATGAAATCCATGCAGACCCCCTTACATGGACAGTATCAAGACCCCTTGTAACCCTTCTTGCATTTCCTGAATATACAACAGGCATTCAGTTTTATGGTGATTCCACATTTGATAATGAGGAGTTTGGCTATTCTATCTTCTTTCAGAATAACGAGAGTATAAATGAGACGACTGGTTTCAGAAAAACCCACCTAATATATGGCGGGAAGATAAAGTGGTTTGGAAGGTCAGGACTAGAGGCAGCGATTCCGCTTCTTTACTATACAGAATACCGCACAGATAACAGGATATATCTTACGGGTCTGGATATCCTCTATAAGAAGAGATGGTTTGAAATCATGGGTGAGGCAACATACAGCCGTGTGGACACAAGGGCTGGCAGCGATTCAAAGGAATATGGTTATTATCTCCAAGGTGTCTATGCCTTGACCGAAAGGTTGTTCCTCATTGGCAGACACGAATATATGAACAGCAGAACAGATGGAGGAGAACTGAGGGTAATAACCATTGGCAGCGCGTATAAACCTGTCCCTCAGGTTGTATTTAAAATAGAATATCAGATTAGAAGCGGTGATTTAAGGTTTGATGATATAGATGTTGATAACGGTGAGCAATTTCTTGCCTCATTTTCTATCCTCTTTTAACGATGAAGGTATGTCTGATATTAGGGATTGTTATAGTGTTGATATTTACCCCTGCGGTCTTGAGGGCTGGGGATGATACAATTGTTGTAATATCTCTGGTCAAACCAAATGAGAAAATCACAGCAGGTATGCTTAAGGGCATATACCTTAAAAAGAAGGTTTTCTGGAAGGATGAAATGAGGATAATCCCTGTGAACCTGTCCCCGCAAAACGAAATCAGGAATATATTTTCAAAGAAGATACTGTCTATGGAACATAGGGAACTTGTAGAATACTGGAATGAGCAATACTTTAAAGGCATTACACCGCCGCCTGTTCTGGAATCAGAAGAGGCTGTAAAGAGATTTGTAATTGAGGTTGACGGCGCTATCGGATATATACGAAAAAAGAACCTTGAACCAGGTCTGGAGGTTCTATACACCATAGAGGTAGAAAAATGATAGAAAAGATAAGGAAAAGCCTTGCTATTAAAATATCCCTTCTCTTTCTGGTTGCTATTATACCGCCCTATTTTCTGACGAGCCTTTTGTATTTTCAAAACTCAAGAGAGGCAATATACAGTGAGATAGTCAGGGGATTAAAGGCAGAGACAGAACTAATCAGGGAAAATATAGATGCAAGACTCTTCCTCTTGCGGAGCAATGTAATGGCATGGGCAGGTCTTGAGGTAATGAAGGATATACTTACTGATGATGTGGATAAGAGGATTACATCTGTCCTTGAAGGTTTTAAAAGGGACTACAGATTGACAGGCGAAATATATGCTATAGGCAAAAATGGGGATGTAGTAGCGTCCAGTAATCCGCTATACATAGGCAGGAATATAAAAGATGAATATCTTGTGAGGGGTTTATCAGGAGAGATAATTGAGATTGATGCCCATTCTTCTAAAATAAGCAGCAGGCAGGTTATATCCTTTATTGCACCTATAAATCCATCCTTTCTTGGTTCAAAGCCAATAGGCGCCATTGTTCTGGAATATGAAGTTAATGGTCTTAAGGATGTCCTTGCAATAGGCGGCATACCCATCCTTGCTGTATTAAATAAAAAGGGTGAGGTGGTGGTATCATCACAGGAAGGGGCTGTTGAGAAGACAGGCATTACAGATTACATAGACGGAAAAGGGACAGCAACAGCAGCCTCTTCTAGAGGTTACATTGTAGCCCTTTCAGTGTCAAAAGGGTATTTTGATTTTAAGGGATTTGGATGGAGGTTAGCCGGGGCAGTAGATGAGTACGAGGTGCTTTCACCTGTAAGATGGGTGGAGAAGGAAAGTCTTTTACTGGGTATATCAGGTGCGGTTGTTATATTTATCCTTATATTTGTATTTGCAAACAGGGCTGTCAGACCTTTAAAAGAACTCTCTATTATGGCAGACCATATAGCAAGGACAAAGGATTTTACCTCTGGTTTTGTAGGCACTAAAAGGAGTGACGAAGTCGGCAAACTTGCACATGCCTTTAACCATATGGTGGAGGAGACAAAGGGTTACATAAGCAAACTAAAAGAGATGGAAGAGGGGGTTAGAAGGGCAGACAGGCTCTCTGCCCTTGGTGAACTCTCTGCAGGTATGGCACATGAGATTAAAAATCCACTAGGGATCATAAAAAGTTCTGCTGATATGTTAAGGACATGGCTGGAAAAGGATTTAAGATGTAGTCCTCTGGCATCTGTTATATCAGAGGAGTCTGACCGTCTTGCAAAGATACTTGAGGCATTCCTCCAGTTTGCAAGGCCAAGGCCGCCGCAGATAGCACCGTGTCAGATAAATGATGTGGTGAAAAAATCTGTAAGCCTGTTAAGTCCTGATATTAAAAAGTCAGGTATAATAATGGAAGTTGAACTTGATGATGCCGTCCCAATAATTAAAGCTGATGCGGACCAGTTGCATCAGGTCTTTGTAAACCTTATAATCAATGCCATACAGGCAATGCCGGAAGGCGGGAGACTATTAGTAAGTTCAATGTTCAACCCCATATTTAATACAGGGCAAGATGCAAAATCCAAGACTTATGATTTTGTAGAAATAGCCTTTTCTGATACAGGTTCTGGCATATCGCAGGAATATAAAGATAAGATATTCAACCCCTTTTTTACAACAAAGGAAAAAGGTTCAGGTCTTGGTCTTGCTATTGTTCAGCGGATAATAGAAGGACATAAAGGCTGGATAAGGGTTTGGCAAGGGACACCTTCAGGAATTACATTCAGGATATATCTGCCTGCGCCTGCGGCTGCATATTCTAATCATGGAGAAGAGGGGATAAAATGAAAACCATACTTGCAGTAGATGATGAAAAGAACTACCTGCTTGTTATAAGCACCCTTTTAAAAGAAGATGGATACGAGGTCATTACCACACAAAATCCTTACAGGGCTGTTGAAATATTGGATGAAACCCCTCTCCATCTCATTATTACAGATATGAAGATGCCGGGTTTATCAGGCATAGATATACTCAAGGCTGTGAAGGAAAAAAGACCTGAAATCCCTGTCATAGTCCTTACAGCCTTTGGGACAGTTGAAACAGCAGTAGATGCAATGCGGCTTGGCGCATACCATTATATACTCAAGCCCTTCCAAAATCAGGAGATAAAACTTGTGGTGAACAGGGCATTTAAGATGGTTGACCTTGTGGAGGAGAAGAATCTCCTGAATCAGGAACTATCCGCAAGGTTCGGCATCAAAGGTTTTGTTGCAGAAAGCGGTGCAATGAAAAATATCTTAAGCCTTGTAGAACAGGTTGCCCCTGCCAGAACCACAGTTCTGATACATGGAGAGAGCGGGACGGGAAAGGAACTTATTGCAAGGGCAATCCATCAGAAGAGTTCAAGGGCAGAAAGACCGTTTATTGCTGTAAACTGCGGAGCACTCACAGAGACACTCCTTGAAAGCGAACTCTTTGGACATGAAAAGGGGGCTTTCACAGGTGCAACTATGCAAAAGAAAGGTAGATTTGAACTCGCAGACGGAGGCACCCTCTTTCTCGATGAGATAGGGACAACATCACCTGCCCTTCAGATAAGGCTCTTGAGGGTTTTGCAGGAACAGGTATTTGAACGGGTGGGTGGAACGAGAAGCATAAAGGTAGATGTGAGGATAATTGCTGCAAGTAATATAGACCTTAAGGAACTCATAGAAAAAGGGGGTTTCAGGGAAGACCTCTATTACAGGTTGAATGTCTTTACAATCACCATACCGCCTTTAAGGGAGAGGAAAGAGGATATAATACCGCTGGCAAACTACTTTTTAAATATCTATTCAAAGGAGATTGGCAAACAGATTAACTCTATCTCCAGAGAAACTATAGACCCTCTTATAAACTATCAATGGCCAGGTAATGTGAGGGAACTTAAAAATGTTATAGAGAGGGCGGTTGTTGTTTGCAGGGGACATGAGATAGGATGTGGGGAACTTCCCATGGAGATTAGGCATGGAAGTGTAAAACAGATGCTGTCCAGGACTATAGACCTTACAAAACCTTTGCCTGCCGCTGTAGAGGAGTTTGAAATGGAGATTATAAAAGAGGCATTAAAAAGGACAGGAGGGGTTCAGGCAAAGGCTGCAAGACTCCTTGGTATAAGCCCTACAAACCTTCAGTATAAAGTTAATAAATACGACTTGCCTGAAAAAGCCAATTAAATAAATAAGATTTATGGAGCCACCGGAGGGATTTGAACCCCCGACCTGACGATTACAAATCGCCTGCTCTACCTGCTGAGCTACGGTGGCAGTGAAATTTGTTAAATTATAAAAACATATTATAGCAAAGTCAATCTTAAATTTTGCTCCGAAAATTTTGCTCCGAAAATGCACCGTAGCGGCTGACTGTCCTGCTGGCAAACCATCTATTTTTAGTTAAAAACGATAGGCGAAAAGTGTAAAACAAAGGTACATTAGTTTTTAGTTTTTATCTTTGCGTTTTTCGCTTCTCAGCAGGCATGGCAGTCAGCCTCACACCTTTTTTCAGGAAGGTCTTGCTTAACATCTCATGTGCTATAGAAAAGTCATGGGATATTTCAATAACAATCCCTGATTTTTCAGCACCCCTTATTAAGTATCTCCTTTTCTTTGGAAGCGATGAAAAGTCTGTCTTTGGGAGGTCTATGTGGTAGGTATAAAAGACTTGTGTCCTCCAGCCAAGCCAGTTGAATGACCTTATGTCGTTTATAAAAGGATAATTTGTAATAACGGCATAATCGTAGTTTGACTGCAAAAATTTGGCAATAATATCAGTTATTTCAAGGAGATGATTTATTGCCTTTGATGGAAATATGGTCTCTGACGGTTCAATGATACAGGAATTTATCGGCATTAAAGGGACTCCGATTGCCGCAGGCAGACCAAATTTCTTTGATATGTTAGATAGTGTAAACTCTTTTCTGCAAATTCGGTAAATTCAAAAAGGGTCTATTTTTAAAATAAATAAGTTTTGCTTTAAGCCCTGATATGTCTATGACTTGGAACAATTTTAGCCTCTTTTTTCACAATCTTAAAAAGGAAATTCATATAAGTTAATTTATAGTTTACAACCAGTTTGAACAAAATATGCGACAAAGTGCTTGACAATTTCAGGCAAAAAATGGTTAAAAGGGTGGTATTGAAATATCATAAAAAAACCTATTTTATTTACATAATCAATATCTTGCCCAGATAGCTCAGTAGGTAGAGCAGAGGACTGAAAATCCTCGTGTCGGCGGTTCAATTCCGTCTCTGGGCACCATAAAAATCAAGGGGTTGCAGGAATTTTCAGCAATCCTTTTTTTATTTAGCGAAATTAACCTTGCACCTCTTAAAATTCTTCTATATTATATGAATACCATGAAGGTTTTTTCTGCAAATAGGGAAGATTTTGTCCGATTTATTGATACTATCATAAAAAGAGGTCAGTCCGATACATCTGATATTGAAAAGATTGTCCGAACCATCCTCACGGATGTTAAACGAAATGGTGATAATGCAGTTCTGAAATATACAAATAAATTTGACAGCACTGCCATAAAACATGGATACAAATTAAAGGTTACCAGACAAGAAATAAAGAATGCCCTAAAAATAATCCCGGCAAAAGACCTCAAAATACTGAATCTTGCAGCCAAAAGGATTGATAGATTTCATAAAAAACAACTCCAGAAATCATGGTCTTATACCGATAAGGATGGAACTACTCTGGGACAGATGGTTGCACCTATTGAAAAGGTTGGAATATATGTGCCGGGTGGAAAGGCTTCTTATCCATCAACAGTCCTAATGAATGCCATACCATCAAGGATCGCAGGGGTAAAAAAAATCATTATGGTAACACCTCCATCAAAGGACGGCGTAAACCCTTATGTCCTTGCATCAGCAGGCATTGCAGGTGTAGATGAGATTTATACAATCGGAGGTGCGCAGGCAATTGCTGCCCTTGCATACGGAACAGATACAATCCCAAGGGTTGATAAAATTGTTGGTCCAGGAAACATCTATGTGGCAACTGCAAAGAGACTTGTATTTGGCACTGTTGATATTGATATGATTGCAGGGCCTAGTGAGATATTGATTATAAATGATGGCGCTGGAGACCCTTCATGGATTGCAGCGGATTTACTATCTCAGGCAGAGCATGATGAACTTGCGTCAAGCATACTTCTGACAACATCAAAAGATATGGCAGATGCTGTGACACAAGAGATTGATAAACAATTTAAGACCTTAAAACGGAAAGATATTGCCAGAAAATCTATTGATAATTCTGGTGCAATCATTATTATAAAAGACTTAAATGAGGCAGCAGATATTTCTAACAGGATTGCCCCTGAACACCTTGAACTTTTTGTAAAAAAACCTTTTGAACTTCTAAAAAAGATTAAAAATGCAGGGGCAATCTTTTTAGGACCTTACACCCCTGAGGCACTTGGTGATTATATGGCAGGACCAAATCATACCCTTCCAACAGGCGGCACAGCAAGGTTTTCTTCTCCTTTGGGTGTAGAAGATTTTGTAAAACGTTCCAGCATTATTTCCTTTTCTAAAAAAGGACTTGAAAAACTTGGCAAAGATGTAATAAGGTTTGCAGATATAGAGGGACTAGAGGCACATGGTAAGAGTGCAGGGATAAGACTGCATGGAGAAAAAAATGCCAAGAAAAGCAAAGATACTTAGAAAGACAAAAGAGACTAATATAAGATGTGGATTATCATCATACTGTTGAAGATGTAGGTATATGTCTTGGTAACGCCTTTAAACAGGCAACAGGAGATAAAAAGGGTATACAGAGATACGGTTTTGCCTCTGTTCCAATGGATGAGGCATCAGCATGGGTAAGCCTTGATATAAGCGACAGGCCGTATCTTGTTTATAAGATTGCCTTCCCTAAAAAAGGGAAGATAAAGGATTTTGACCCTGACCTTGCAGAGGACTTTTTTCAGGCATTTGTAAACAGAAGCGGAGTTACTCTGCATATAAATGTGCTTTACGGAAGGAATGTCCATCACATTATTGAGGCAGTATTCAAGGCATTTGGCAGGGCACTATCAGAGGCAGTAAGGATAAATCCAAGAATTAAGGGTATAATGTCAACGAAAGGAAGGCTGTAAGAGCAGGCTATAGGCAATGGGCTATAGGCTATGGGTTTTCCTATCGCCTATTGCCTCTCGCCCATCGCCAGTCTTTATCTATTTTTATGATTGCAATCATTGATTATGACATGGGAAATTTAAGAAGCGTCCAGAAAGGCTTTGAACGGGTTGGACACACCTCTATCATTACAAGAGACCTTAAAGAGATTTCAAGTGCAAGCCATATAGTTCTTCCAGGCGTAGGTGCATTCAAAGACTGCATGGAAAATCTTAATAAATATGGTCTGATAGCACCAATTATTGATGGCATAAATAAAGGCAAACCATTCCTTGGTATATGCCTTGGTTTACAACTACTATTTACAGAAAGTGAAGAATTTGGAGTCCACAAAGGACTGGATATTATAAAGGGCATGGTTAAAAGGTTTACCTTTGATCAAGCGGAAAGATTAAAAATACCTCATATGGGCTGGAATGATATACGGCTCACGGCCCACGGCTCACGGCCCACGGTCTTTGAGGGCATACCTGACAACTCGTATTTTTATTTTGTCCACTCATATTATGTTGTGCCAGATGATGATAATCTCACTGCATCTAAAACAACTTACGGGATAGAGTTTACAAGCAGTATATCAAAAGACAATGTCTTTGCCTGCCAGTTCCATCCTGAAAAAAGCCAGAAACTTGGCTCATTAATACTTAAAAACTTCGGTAACCTGAAGGGATATTAGTTATGCTGGTTATCCCTGCCATTGACATAAAAAACGGCAAATGCGTCCGACTGACACAGGGGAAGATGGATGCAGAGACTGTATATTCAGACAGCCCTGTCCAAGTTGCTAAAAAATGGGAGCGGTCAGGTGCAAAACTCATCCATCTGGTTGACCTTGACGGCGCTGTTGAAGGTGTGCCTAAAAATAAGGAGGTTATTAAAAATATATTCGCATCAATAAATACACCTGTGCAGATTGGCGGCGGCATAAGAAATATTGAAACAATAGAATATTATCTTGGCTTCAAACAGGTTCAAAAGATAATAATTGGCACAAAGGCTTTGGAAGATCCGTCTTTGGTAAAAGATGCCTGCGTAAAATTTCCACAGAGGATTGCAATAGGAATTGATGCAAAGGATGGGCTTATTGCAACCCACGGCTGGATAAATATCACCTCTGAAAAGGCAATAGATTTGGCAAAGAGGTTCAAGGATATTGGCGTTTCGTGCATTATCTATACTGATATAAAAAGGGACGGCATGCTTCAGGGACCAAATATAAATGCCATGAAGGAGATGATGGATAGTGTCCAGATACCTGTGATAGCATCTGGCGGTGTAAGTTCTATAAAAGATATACAGGCATTAAAAGATATAGATGTCTATGGTGTAATTATAGGTAAGGCGCTCTACACAGGGGCAGTGGATTTAGAAGAGGCAATTAAGACAGTGAGCAGTGAGCAAGGATAGGAGGAGGGGTTTAGAAAAATGCTGACGAAAAGGATTATACCATGCCTTGATGTCAAGGACGGCAGGGTTGTCAAAGGAATTAGTTTTGTTCAGTTAAGAGACGTTGGCGACCCTGTTGAATGCGCTTTAGTATACGAGGAGCATGGTGCGGATGAACTGGTATTCCTTGATATTACCGCATCCCATGAAAAAAGGAATATTATTATTGATGTTGTGGAAAGGACTGCAGCAGAGGTATCCATGCCTCTTACAGTCGGCGGAGGCATCAGGACACTTGATGATATAAAGGCGCTTTTAAGGGCAGGCGCTGACAAGGTATCAATCAATACTTCGGCAGTAGACAACCCTGAATTTGTCCGAGAGGCTTCTCTAAAATTCGGAAGTCAGTGTATAGTTGTTGCAATAGACGCAAAGAGGAAGGATGTAAAATGGGAACTTGATTATGCCCGTGATATAGATAGTTTTAAATATATTACACCTAGTTCTGTGCTGCCTGAATGGGAAGTCTATACCCACGGCGGGAGGACAAACAGGGGTATAGATGTTATTGAATGGGCTAAAAAGGTTGAAGAACTTGGCGCTGGTGAGATACTTCTGACAAGCATGGACAGGGACGGCACAAAAGAGGGTTATGATGTGGATTTGATATTTGAGGTTGCAAGGAATGTGGAAATACCTGTAATTGCATCAGGCGGTGCAGGCAAACTGGAGCATCTTTATTACGCACTTAAAGATGCAGTGCTTGCCGCTTCTATATTCCACTTTGGCGAATGGACAATCCCGGAGGCAAAGAGGTTTTTAAAGGAAAAAGGCGTAAGTATGAGGATGTAAGTAGTAGTAAGAATAAAGTAAGAAAGCAAGAATAAAGACGAATAAATAAAGGGGACAATAAATAAAGGGGACAATAAATAAAGGGGACAGATTTATTTTCTATCTGTCCCCTTTGTCTGTCTTCTGAAGGGTCTATCCGACTGGCTTCAATTACCAACTGTATCCTATACCTGCACTCACGGTTGAGACGTTATTACTGTATCCTAGTCCGGCCTTTGCGCTGATATTTTTTGTAATTGCGGCCTTGACTCCAATAGCCATTGCATCTACTTCTTCAAAGCGGCCGTAACCTATGCCTACTGAAAATCTGTTGCCACTAGCCGCTTCCGGGATTGCCGTCAATGCTGCCACAGAGGCAACTCCTGCAAAAGCCTTTTGGAGCTGACGGAAATTGACTGCATCAAAGTCATGGGTACCATCATCAACGCCGTGCACCTGCACTGGCTGGCCGGTTGCACTGTTGCTGAAGGTGGCTCCATAGTCATGAAGGGTCAGGCTGGTGGAGGCATTGCCGCCGGAAAGGGTGGTTCTAGATTCCTGCACCACCAAACCGTGTATGTTGCCTGCGGTGTTGGTTACTGTCAAGGCTGCAGTGGCTTGGG
>JACRPW010000040.1 GCA_016223005.1 Deltaproteobacteria bacterium
CCATTGCTGTTGTTGAAATCTCAAATTTATTTTCTGCGGATTTGTCCTGCATACTCATGCCTGATGATTCAAATGACACATTAAAGATTATAGCAATAGAGCCGCAGACTCAACTATGCCGTGATTTTATAAACCTTAAAGAGTAATGCGCATTAAGCAGGGCAGTAAAGACAGGCAGTCTTGTTATCTCTAATGAAGCAAATAATTGTCTTGCCAGAATTGCCGACACATCACTGTCAAACCTTTGTGTATGCCTGCCGCTGTATGCAAATAACAAGATTGCTGCCATACTGCTTATTCAGCATCGTGATAAAAATGATGTGTCAAACGATGAAATAAACCTTCTAATTGCTGTCGGCAACCTCATCTCATCAAATATCCATCGCGCAGAATTATATAATAATCTCATCTATGAGAAGCAGCAGATTGAATCTGCAAACGCAAGAATCAAACACCTGAATTTTGAACTTGAACAAAGATATGTAGAATTACAAAACACACAGGAGCAGTTGGTCCAATCACAGAAGCTGGAGGCAATGGGGAGATTGGCAGGCGGTGTTGCCCATGACTTTAACAATATACTTGTAGTCATTCTTGGGTATGCAGAACTCTTGCTCTCAAAATTTAAGGAAAAAGGTGCTACAAAGAGCCCTCCAGAAAGCAGGTTATTGATTTGCAGGTAGTAAGCCCAAATGATATTGTAATCAATAACATAAACATCGTAAAGACCATGCTGCCAGAGGATGTGGAAACCATGGTTATCCCTTATCCTGAAATTATCAACATTGAAGCAGATACCCATAAGATTGAACAGGTGCTTATGAACCTTGTAATCAATGCTAAAGATGCAATGCCTGCCGGCGGAAGGATTACAATAAAGATAAATGTAATAGAACTGGATGGGATACAGGCAAAAAATCTTCATTTAAAAAAGGGCAGGTATGCTGTTGTATCTGTGTGCGATACAGGCGCAGGCATAATGGATGATGTTATGCCTCACATATTTGAGCCGTTTTTTACAACCAAGGATAAGGGTAAAGGCACAGGCTTGGGACTGTCTGTCGCATATGGGATTGTCCGGCAGCATAATGGGACAATAGATGTGGAGAGTATGGCGGGCAGGGGTTCAATATTCAATGTTTACCTCCCTGTTACAGAAAAGATATTGAAAGAGGAGGATTCAAAACCAAGGCAGACTCAGAATGATTTGCCTTTAGGAAAAGAGAATATACTTGTTGCAGAGGATAATGAGGCTGTCCTTATCCTTATAAGTGATACACTAAAATCATTAGGCTACAATGTTACAACAGCAGAAAATGGTTATGAGGCTATAAGGCTGGCAGAGGGAGCGGAAGGGCCTTTTGACATGCTTGTTACTGATGTGATTATGCCCCGTATGAACGGCAAAGAATTGTTTGAAAGATTAAGCGCAAGGTTTCCATCTATGAAGGTGCTTTATATATCAGGTTATACTGATGATATAATACATAAATCAGGCATTAAGGATAAGGATGTTGTTTTACTGGAAAAGCCATTTGACAAACAGAAACTTGCCCAAACAATAAGACAT
This sequence comes from Deltaproteobacteria bacterium, assembly GCA_016223005.1. Lineage (NCBI taxonomy): Bacteria > Pseudomonadati > Myxococcota > Myxococcia > Deltaproteobacteria bacterium. The sequence goes on from JACRPW010000040.1 coordinate 1,571, forward strand.
ATCCTTGGCAGCAGCCCTTCAGAGAAATTTTAATCAATAAACCATAGGAGAAACCCACATGAGACAAAGTATACTTTTATCTATTATTGTTACTGTCTTGGTTTTTTGCCTTCACTCCCCTGCTTTAAGCATGCAGGGGCAGGCTTCAGTCTCTCTTGCCAAGCCTTTTAAAACTACCCTTGATAACGGTATGACGGTTATCATTGAGGAAAATCATTCTGCGCCTGTTGTTGCATTTCAGATGTGGGTTAAAGTCGGCAGTGCAGACGAGGATGAAAACATAGCAGGTATCGCCCATGTATTTGAGCACATGCTCTTTAAAGGGACAAAAAAGAGAAGGGTTGGCGAGATTGCAAAAGAGGTGGATGAGGCAGGTGGAAATATCAATGCATTCACATCCTATGACCACACTGTATATCATCTTGTGCTTGCCGGCAGGTTTTTTGATAAAGGTCTGGACCTTATTGCAGATGCAATACAAAATTCATCCTTTGACCCTGATGAACTTGCGAAGGAGACAGAGGTGGTCCTTGAAGAACTCAAGATGGGTGAGGATGACCCAAGTAGAAAACTATATCAGAAATTACTAGACTCATCCTATACAACACATCCGTACAAAAGACCTGTAATAGGCTTCCCTGATACGAAATCTGCATTTAAAGATTTTAAACCATCCCTTGACCCTCATAAGAAGAGGACTCGTGAACCAGAGCAAAAAAAGACAAATGGTTTTATCCTGAATGAAGAGATTAAAGAGGCAAGGCTTGGGCTTACATTCCATATCCCTGATTTAACCCATCCTGATATATATGCAATTGATGCCCTTGCACTTATACTTGGACAAGGGGAAAGTTCAAGACTCTACCAAAGGCTAAAGGGAAAAGAATCCATTGTAAGTTCTATATCCTCCTATGCAATGACACCAAAAGAGCCGGGTTTGTTCTTTATAACATCCAGCCTTGAGACAGGAAATGTGAAAAAGACAGTTGCCGCTGTTTTAGAAGAGATAGCAAGGATTAAATATGAAGGTGTATTAGGTGCTGAACTTGAAAAGGCAAAACTTAATCTTGAAAGCGAGTTTATATATTCAAGGGAGACAAGGGAGGGAAGGGCAAGACAGTTAGGCTATTATGAGACATCAGCGGGCGGGCTTGATTATGAAAAAAGGTATCTGGAAGGTATATCAAAGATTACCTCTTCTGACATCCGAAAATCTATTGAAAGATACTTAACCCCTGAGAATATGACTATCGGGCTTATGCTCCCAAAGGGCGAAAAGGCTCTTTTAACTCTGGATGAGATTTTAAAAACTGCAGGTGCATCAGTTGTTGAAACAGAAAAGTCATATAAAGAGGGTCAAGGGATGAAAGGCACAGAAGCGCCTTTCATGGTCAAGGGTCAGGAAACAATAAAAATCAAACTTGATAACGGCATGACCCTTATTGTCAAAGAAGACCATACAAACCCTGTGGTGGCAATGTATGCAGCGGTAGAGGGGGGTATAAGGTTTGAGGGAGAAAAGACAAATGGACTCTCAAACTTTATTGAGGGAAATTTTTAAGCAGGTTTTTTGACAGAGGACTGGAGATACTTGCAGACAGTCTTCAAAACCCTGTATTTCCTGAAGATGAGATAGAAAAGACAAGAAAAGAGATTTTATCTGCCATAAAGAATCAAGAGGATTATCTGCCGGGGTATACATTTAATAAATTCAGTGAAACACTGTATGAAAAACACCCATACAGGATGAATCTGTTAGGCACTAAGGAACTTATAGAGGGATACACAAGGGAAAACCTTTTAAGATTTTACGAATCTATCGTCTATCCTGATGCAGTGGTAATATCTATTGTTGGTGATGTGAATACAGATGATGTTATCAAAAGGGCAAATGAACTTTTTGTGCCTGCAAGCAGCAAGCAGTTGACAAACAAAAAGGGTGAAGGCATAAAGCCCATGCCTCTGGAAAAAAAGAGGGCATTTATTAAAAAAAATGAGATTTTTAAAGAAAAACAGCAGTCACATATTGCCATAGGCTTTTTGGGCGCCACTATTACAGGCAGGGACAGGTATCCCCTTCAGGTTATATCAAGTATCATGTCAGGACAGGGGGGCAGGCTTTTTATAGAACTCAGGGATAAAAAGGCGCTTGCCTATTCTGTTTCTGCAATTCAGAGGGACGGCATAGAGCCGGGGTTTTTTGCGGTTTATATGGGGACATCCCCTGACAAGATAAGTGAAGCGGTAAATGGAATACTGGATGAGTTTAGAAAGATAGTTGAACAAGGGGTAACTGATGAGGAACTGAAAAGGGCTAAGGCAGAGATTATAGGAAACTATGAAATCGGACTTCAGGAGGCATCAGACAGGGCATCTGATATGGCTTTCAATGAACTCTATGGGTTGGGTTATGATGAACACAAGAGGTTTGCAGGAAAGATTGAATCTGTTACAAAAGAGGAGGTCATAAATACCGCAAGAAGATACTTTGATATGAATGCATACACTATTGTGATTGTGGGACAAACACACCTGCCAGCAAGTTGGCACAAAGGAGAATGAAAATATTATCATAGTTACATCGGCTTACCCTATAGTTGCCAGTTCAAACCTTTCCTGCCATCTATTTTTCAATATCACCTTTAAGATTCTATTTTCCTGCCTGATTAAGTCAGGGTCTTCCTTAACCAGATTAAATGCCTCATCCCTTGCATTTTTTAGCAAGGCTGCATCATGCAGTAAATCAGATACCCTGAAGTCAGGGATACCTGACTGCCTTGTCCCAAGAAAATCACCTGGTCCCCGTATCTTTAAATCTTCTTCTGCAATCCTAAAGCCGTCGTTTGTTCCCTCCATAATCTTTAATCTTTTGTATGTATCAACAGAGCCGATCTTGTATGCAAGGAGCAGACAAAATGACTTATGTCCCCCTCTTCCAACCCTGCCGCGCAATTGATGCAGTTGTGATAATCCAAACCTTTCTGCATGTTCAATCAGCATAACAGTTGCATTGGGAATATCAATGCCAACCTCTATAACAGTTGTGGATACAAGGATATCTATATCTTTATCCTTGAATGACTTCATTATATCCTCCTTCTCTCTGACATGCAGTTTTCCGTGGAGAAGTCCTATCCTGAAATCAGGAAATACATCCTTCTTTAAATGCCCTGCCATACTCGTTGCATCTCTAAGCCCCAATTCCTCTTTTTCTTCTATGAGCGGATATACAATATAAACCTGCCTGCCTTTATTAAGTTCATCCCTTAAAACCCTGTAAATCCGTTCCCTGTCTTTTTCCCTAAAAACCATTGTATCCACAGGCTTCCTCCCTGAAGGAAGTTCATCAATGATAGAGACATCAAGGTCTCCGAAAACAGTCATGGTAAGGGTTCTTGGTATAGGCGTGGCAGTCATTACTACCATATCAGGTGATAACCCCCCTGCGCCTTTTCTTTTCAGCATTGCCCTTTGAATAACCCCGAACTTATGCTGTTCATCTATTACAGCAATGCCGAGTTTTTTAAATTCAACATCATCCTGTATCAGTGCATGGGTGCCGATGACCAGATTTATCTTCCCATCTTTTATTTGAGAAATAAGTTCCTTTCTTTCAGATTTTGAGACACTGCTTGTCAAAAGGCATGTATTTATGTCAACCTCACTGGCAAATTTATGGATATTCAGATAATGCTGTTCTGCAAGGATTTCTGTTGGCGACATAAATGCTGCCTGATACCCATTATCTATTGCTATTAAAACCGAGATGAATGCAACTATGGTCTTGCCTGAGCCAACATCCCCCTGTATCAGGCGATTCATAGGATAGATAGATGACATATCATTTTTGATTTCAGATATAACCCTTTCCTGTGCAGTGGTTAATTTGTATGGAATGAGTCTTTTAAGTTTCTGACTACGGGCAGAGTCTGTGTTAAATGAAATACCACCCTCTCTTATAATATCCCTTTTTTTTATGGCAAGCCCGAGTTCAAGGAAAAACAGTTCGTCAAAGACAAGGCTCTTTCTTGCCAGAAAATCCTTTGAGTCCATGCACTCTAAACCTGCAGGCATATGGCACTGCCTTATTGCACTGCTGAGTTCCATAAGGGCATACCTTTTTTTGATACTGTCGGGAAGTCCTCCAATCATAAGTCCGGCATATTCATTAACTGCATTCCTCATAATCTTTCTGACAGTCTTCTGATGGAGATTGCCCACACTTGAATATACAGGCACAATGGAATTAAAATTAATTGAATCAAACCCTTCTCCTTCATCCGCTATCTCTATATCAGGATGGACAATCTCTTTCTGGTTATTAAATGCCCCTACACTGCCAAAGGCTATAATCCTCTGCCCTGCCTTATACCGCCTTTTCATTGCATTCAAACTGTAATTAAACCATTTGAGTTTCAAGATAGCGGAGCCATCGCTGATAACAATCTCAAATATCCTTTTCCTTCCGTAAAAGACCTCCCCCAGCACCATTATTTCACCTGCTGCCACATCTTTTGAACCCGGCAGAAGTTGAGAAATCTTTTTTATATTGCGTCTATCTTCATAGCGAAACGGGAGAAAGTAAAGCAAATCAAAAATTGTATCAACCCTTTTTTTTCTAAACCATTCTCCAACCTTAGGTCCAACACCTTTTACATATTCAATCTGCGTAGATAGTTTTTTTAAGTTATTTTCAATCTCTCTTATATTTGGAAGATGATATAAAATATCTTTGGCAGTTTCATGTTTTTGTCTGTCATGAACCTCTGCCCCTTCGTTCAATATCCTTTTTACAATCTCGTGAGCCTTTGCAATTCTGTCTTTTTTATCTTCAACGCCTAACCTGTCAAACCCTTCAAATATATTTTTAAGTTCTGTTGCCTTATTGAGATTATCCTTGTGTGCTTGAGATGACAATGCCGTGTCGCATACCTTTTTTACAAAGGATTCCATATCTTTAATTGAAGAAATAATCCAAAAAAAGCAGTTGCATTTTTTGGGTTACGCATTATTTGAGATAACATCATAATCCATATGGGCATGCTCTAGGTTTGCAAATGCTGTAAATTTGTTCTGGAATGCAAGTTTAACCTTGCCTGTTGGTCCGTTTCTTTGTTTTGCAATTATTATATCTGCTGTGCCTCGTCTGCCGCAGGTGCAGGACAGGTCATGAGGACACTCACACGGCTTATAATACTCCTCCCTGTAGAGGAAAACCACTACATCCGCATCCTGCTCTATAGCGCCTGATTCTCTTAAATCAGCCAACTGCGGCTCTCTATTCTCACCCCGGAGTTCAGGTCTTCTTGATAACTGTGAGAGCGCCACTACCGGGAGATTTAGTTCTTTTGCCATTGCCTTTAGTGACCTGGAGATATCAGATATCTCCTGTTCGCGGTTGCTTGCACCGCCTCTTCCCCTCATCAGCTGCAGATAATCAACTATAACAAGACCCAGCCCATCCTTTTCCATCTTAAGTCGTCGTGTCTTTGCCCTCATTTCAAGAACTGTCATGGCAGGCGTGTCGTCAATATAAATGGGGGACTCAGAGAGTGTTCCTGCTGCCCTGGTTAACTTCCCCCAGTGCTTATCCTCCAGAAACCCTCTGCGAATCCTGCTGGAGTCAACCCGTGCCTCTGATGAAAGCATCCTCTGGACAAGCTGCTCCTTGCTCATTTCAAGAGAAAATATAGCCACAGGAACCTTAGACTCTATTGCTGCATACTGGGCAATATTAAGGCAAAAGGATGTCTTACCCATGCTTGGTCTTCCTGCAACTATAATAAGGTCAGAAGGCTGAAACCCAGCAGTCATCTTGTCAAACTCAACAAAACCAGATGCAACACCTGTGATATGCTCCTTCTTGTCATACAATCTTTCTATAGTGCGGAATGTATCTTTTATAAGGTCTTCAATCTTAAAGAACGACTGCCTTATCTTGTCCTGTGATACCTGAAAGATTATCCTCTCTGCGTCATCTAAAAAATCATCAATCCCCTCACTGCCATCAAAAGAACGTGTTACTATCTCTGTCGCAGCAGTAATGAGCCTCCTTAAGATAGATTTTTCCCTTACTATTTTGGCATAGTAAGCAATATTAGCAGCAGTCGGAACAGCGTCTGCAAGGACTGCAACATACGATGCGCCGCCCACCGCCTCTATACTGCCTGCATTTCTTAAGGCATCTGAAAGTGTAACAATATCTATAGGTATGCCCTTGTCTGAAAGGGATACCATAGTCTGGAAGACCTTTTTATGGGCATCCAGATAAAAATCGCTGCCATCCCCGCCTAGTATCTCAACAACCTTGTTTATTGCTGTATCGTCAAGCAAGATACCGCCCAGAATAGACTGCTCTGCCTCTATGTTCTGCGGCTGGACTTTATGCAGTGATGTATCATGAGACCTGCTGTTAGGCTGGATTGCCATGAGTGGAAAACCCTCAAAAAAGGTTAAAGGCTAATGGCAAAAGGCAAAATGTTTTTGGTTTTTTCTTTAACCTTTAGCCGTGAAAAGCATGCTTTTCACCCCTTTGCCTGTTTTTACTCTTTTTCAATAATAACCTTAATATGTGCAGTAATATCCTGATGAAGTTTGACAGCAACCATATGTTCACCAATTGCCTTGATAGGGTCAGATAGTACAATCTTTCTACGGTCAATAGAAAGACCCTGTTCATTCAGGCTGGCGTCGATGTCCATTGAGGTGACAGAACCAAAAAGTTTGTCATCATCACCAGCCTTTCTAACGAATTTCAAGATAATGCCCTCAAGTTTTTCACATAACCTTCCTGCCTCATCTTTTAGTTTTAGTAACTTCCTTTCAACCCCCTGCTTCTCATTTTCCCATATCTTTATATTTTGCTGTGTTGCCTCTACAACAAGCCCTTGCGGAAGGAGATAGTTTCTGGCATAGCCATCTGCCACTTTTATTATCTCCCCCAGTTTACCCAGCGATGAAATATCCTCTTTTAATATGATTTCCATTCTATGCCTCCGTTTGATTTAAGGTCTATAGGAAAACGATGTAATGATGTAACGCGGGAAAAGTTTTTCTTTCTAGCTTTTCTCGCCTTTCCCGCCTTTTTTGTGTTAAATAGTTGCACTTGCAAATGGTAGAATTGCTATAACCCGTGCCCTTTTTATTGCCTCGGTAACTGTCCTTTGATGTTTTGCGCAATTGCCTGTTATGCGGCTCGGCATGATTTTGCCGCGTTCTGAAATGAACGACTTAAGCATCCTTGCATCCTTGTAATCTATCGGGATAGAGGCATCCGCACAAAAACGGCATATCTTTTTCTTTTGATAAATCTTTTTCCCTCCCTGTTTATCGTCACGGGTTGTTTTCTTATGACTTTTTTTATTATACATTTTTTACCTCCACAGTCGTCTCCGCCTCCTTGGGAACAGGGGGCTTTTGCGCCTTCTGCTGCCTTATAGTCTGAAACCGCAGGCAATTTTCATTTAGTCTGAGCATTCTTTCAATCCCTTTTGGCACAGACGCATCACCCGAAAAATTAATAAGCACATAGTATCCTTCCTGATGACGTTGGATAGGATAGGCAAGTCTCCTTTTCCCCCATTCATCCACACTAATGATACTGCCTTTCAGATCTTCTGCCGTAGTCCCTGCCTTCTGAATAATACCTTTTATGGTCTCGTCTACTGCATCAGGCTTAATAATAAACACAATCTCATACAAACTGCTCATATTAAAACCTCCTTATGGATTTTGTCTTAACACTTAAGACAATTAAGCCACCTGCCTCTTTAGGCAAAGGGCAAGGATAATTTATATATCTACTATAAATAAACATCATAAGGCAAGAGTTTTTTTAAGGTCTTAAGGGGGTCAAATCTTTTCAGCCTGTTGAAAAACTCTTCTAAAAGCATTTCACAATAACATTTCAAAGGAGGAAAAGGGGAAGGATACCCCTTTCTTATCTCTGACACAAACTATGATACATTACCGTACATTATTTGTATTTGTGCCATTTTCAAATTGGGTTAAAATAATAATGCAAACTGTATTTTGTTATGCTATATAATTTCCAATAAATAATGCTATTTAAAAATAGGGGTAAATAAATGACAACACTTATTTCATTCTTAATAGTTCTCGGTATACTTATATTTGTCCATGAACTGGGGCATTTTTTGGTTGCTAAGAAAAGCGGGGTTGGGGTTTTAAAGTTTTCTCTCGGGTTCGGGCGAAAACTCATAGGCTTTAAAAAGGGTGAAACAGAATACCTTATATCTCTACTGCCTCTGGGCGGATATGTAAAAATGATTGGTGAGGAAACAGGTGAAGATGTGAAAACAGAAGACAGGGAAAAGTCCTTTGCAAATAAACCTGTGTCCACAAGGGCAGGCATCGTATTTGCAGGTCCTGTAATGAACCTTGTCCTTGCGCTGCTCCTATTCCCTGTTATCTACATGCTCGGCATCCATGTGCCTGAATATATGGATAAACAGCCTGTAGTCGGGTATGTCTTGAAGGACAGTGCCGCATCAAAGGCAGAACTAAAGGCAGGTGATGTCATCCTATCTATTGATGGTAAAAAGATAGAGACATGGGAAACATTTGAATCCCTCATTATCTCAAACCCTGATAAAAACCTTCGTCTGACAATTAAGAGAGATAGTAATATATTAGAAAAAGACCTTACCCTTACATCTTCACAACATAACGGCAGTGGTGTAAGCGGAATTTTACCTCCTATGAACCCTGTTGTTGGAGGTTTGGCAAAAAACTATCCGGCAGAAAATGCAGGGCTAAAGGTCGGGGATACAATAATTGCGATAAATAGCAGGGGGATAAATCACTGGTCAGAAATACAGCGGATGATTCAGGAAAGCAGCGACAATGAAATGGAAATGGCTGTAAAAAGAAACGGCGATGCATTAAGTCTTAAAATAAAGCCTATATGGAATGAGGATGCAAAGATATATGTAATAGGCATCTCCCCAAGTCAGGATATGATTATGAAAAGATATGGGCCTGTTGACGCTGTTATAATAGGGACAAAAAAGATGGTGGATATGACTATATTTACATTTATCATTATTAAAAAACTTTTTGTTGGTGAGGTATCCATTAAGACACTTGGAGGACCGCTCATGATTGCACAGGTTGCAGGACAGGCTGCGGAATCAGGACTCACAGCGTTTTTATCCCTTATGGCTGCCTTAAGCCTTCAGTTGGGCATACTTAACCTACTGCCAATACCTGTTCTGGATGGCGGCCATCTCCTGTTCTTTGCTATAGAAAAACTGCGGAGAAAACCTTTAAGCGAGAAGATTATGAATGTCGCCCAGCAGGCAGGGATTGCCCTTCTGGTACTCCTTATGGTGTTTGTTACATACAATGACATATTGAGATTTGTCGGTAAGTAGGAATGAAAATCCTTGCTATAGACACAGGAATGCCATCAGGCAGTATAGCGATCCTTGAAGATGATAGTTTAATAGCAGAATGTATGCCCTGTGCAGAAAAGACCCATGCTGAAAAACTCCTGCCGTCTATAGACAGCATCCTTAAATCCAGCGGTATAAGATTAAATGATATAGACTGCTTTGCAGTAACCATAGGACCAGGCTCATTCACAGGACTGCGCATAGGTATTTCCACTGTAAAGGGCTTTGCATGGTGCCTGAAAAAACCTGTTGTCGGTGTGTCAACCCTAAAAACACTTGCAATGAATATTCTGCACTCTGATAAACTTATCTGCCCTATCCTTGATGCACGGAAAGAAGAGATATATGCAGGCATATACAAAAGGGAAGAGGAAACCCTGACTGCTGAAAAGGATGACTGTGTAATAAAACCTTGTGAACTGGTTAAGCATTTGAACAGACAAACCATATTTCTTGGTGGCGGCATTAAAATTTATGGGGATGTAATTAAAAGTGAACTTGGAGATAATGCTGTTTTTGCCCCTCATGACCTCTGGCACATACGGGCATCAAATATAGCAAAACTTGCATTAAGAGAGGTAGAGAAAGGTAATATCCAGTCCCCTGAAACTATAGTGCCGTATTACATAAGAAGGTCTGAGGCAGAGACAAAACTTAAGCAATTTATCTTGACATAAATTTGTAATAAGATGTAAAAATATGATTATCATTTGGCATGGTTTGCATGAAGAATGAACATATCCTTTCACTCCTTGAAGAGACAGCAGAAAGATTTGGGGTTAAACTGCGGTATGAAGACCTTAAAAAGGGAGAGGTTGACACGCAGGGCGGCTCTTTTGTTTTAAAGGGGGAGAGGTATATATTCATCCACAAAAATCTGCCCTTGCTGGAAAAGGTCAGGGTTTTAGAAGAAGAACTTGCAAAACTGGATTTTTCAGATGTATATATCATCCCTGAGGTCAGGGACAGGTTGGAAAAGATAAAGACTACAATCTAATATCCCGGAGTTTAAATTGAAAGGTATTAAAAAGATACTTGTGCCTGTTGATTTCTCAGAATGTTCAAAGAACGCATTTTATTACAGCCTTGATATTGCAAGGGAGACAAAGGCATCCGTATTCCTGTTGAATGTAATAGATTCTGAACTTGTAAATGAGATGGTAAGGCTTGACATTTCTACAAAGGGACAGATTAAGAAAAAACTTGAAAAGAATGCAAAGTCAGAACTTGACAGGATAATGGCAGAATCCCTGAAAAAGAGAAAGGGTGTCAAAATAAGAGAGAGGCTTGAAGAAGGCATACCCTTTATCAAGATACTTAAAGAGTCAAAGGATTTAGGCGCTGACATTATAGTAATGGGCAGTTTTGGCACATCCTCACCCATGCTGAGGTTCTTTTTTGGTTCTACAGTAGAGCAGGTTTTAAGGGGGAGCAAGATCCCTGTTGTATGTGTGCCTCTGTCTGAGGTAATAGAAGGGTAAATAAAAATTCAAAACTCAAAACGCAAAAGTCAAAACTACAATTCAAAATTCAAAACTTTTCATGAAAATAGTTTTAAGGTTTTGAGTTTCAGTTTTGAGATTTGACATTTGAGTTTTGAGTTATCTTTAAAAAACAGGAGGCAAGTTTGATGACGGTTAAAAAAAATCCAAAGGCTTTAATCTTTACTGCAATACTGTGCAGCATGTTCTTGTTTGCGGTCAATAATGCAGTTGCAGCCCCGCAAGAAAAGACAAAGGCAGACCCTAGCAAAACTGGCACATGGAGCGGCAAAGGCGGGAAGGAATCAGGCAGGGAGAATTTTCTGGCATGGTGCATAAACTGCCATGGTGAAAAGGGCAAGGGAGACGGTCCATTGTCAACCACTTTGGGACAGGGTATAAAACCAAGAAATCTAACAGATTCTAAACTCCTGTCCACACGCAAGGATGATTTTTTGTTTAAGGTGATACGGGAAGGCGGGGCATCAGTGGGGTTTTCCGAAGCCATGATGCCGCATAAGGACATGTTGAGCGATGAAGAGATAAAAAATGTAATCCTTTATATAAGAAGCGATATATGTAAATGCAAATACCAGGGCAGCGGGAAATAGTCCATTACCGCTGATATATTTCAAAAGAGGAGGGGGATTATGCATTTAATGGGTTGGCTTGATGAAAGGACAGGGATAAAAGAATACTGGAAAAAAAAGAAGGCGCTCCTTATCCCAGACCATGTAACATTCTTTTACTGTTTCGGCGGAATATCCCTGACAATACTTTTCCTGCAATTAGTCAGCGGGCTTTTTATGACGCTCTTTTATGTGCCAAAGCCGGAAGAGGCATTCAAAAGCATCCTACGCATGAGCAGTGAAATTCCACTGGGCGGGCTTACACGAAATATGCACCGCTGGGGCGCGACAATCCTTATTGCAACAGTCATAACCCACATGTTCAATGTCTTTTATCACAAGGCATTTCAGAGGCCCAGAGAACTGAACTGGCTTTCAGGTTTTACCATGTTTATTGTGGTATTCCTGTTCAGCATTACAGGTATGATACTTCCATGGAACTGGACATCTTACTGGGTTCTTGTTATGTGGACTGATTATGTGGGCACATTCCCTGTAATCGGACAATTTCTTACAGGACCGCTTATTGAATATTTCAGCGTAGTCCGCAGTTTTGTTATACATGTACTTATTCTGCCGCTCATCTCGGCTGTATTTTTAATACTCCATTTCAAGATGGTAAAGAGGCACGGCATATCAGGACCGCTATAATATCATCTCATGGGATATTATTGTGGGGACAGATTTCAAATCCCCAGTTGCCATTCATAGGAGGAGGGAAAAAATGGACGAAAACAAAGACAAAGACCCAAGGTATGCCCCGCCGTATCCGCAGAACTTTCATCCGTTCTGGCCCAGACACGCATTAAAGGCAAGTCTGGTTGTATCGGTTGTTGTCTTATTGATTGTGGGACTTGCGTATTTTTATGGTCTTCCGTCAGATTACACTATGACAATCCCTGACGAAGGCATGTATATACCCGGTCCTGAGTGGTATTATCTCTTTTTCTTTCAGCCCTTCTGGTATTTAAAGGGCGGACTTGCAAAGTGGCAGTTTATTGCTACCTTTATAATACCGCTTCTTGTATTGACATTTACTGTCTTGATTCCATTTATCTTTAAGAAACTAAAACCAGTCAGTGGTTTTGGTTTAAAGGTTATCAGGATACTGCCGCCTGCCATTGTTTTTGCTGCGATCATGCTGGGCATTGTTTTTAGCGGCTACCATGCTAAATTGAACGGCTGTATAGCATGCCATAATATTCAGGCAGGCGTGAGGCATGACCTGCCGCCAATGAATGTTCTTGAATATTACAAAGGACATAAGCAGGTTCAGATAAAGGTGGGCAAGTACCGTGCAAGCAAATCAGGCACAGAAGGCGAATCTGTTATAGGTCAGGAGATAGAGACATATAAGGACGCTAACTGGCATATGCGGCATCTATATGAACCGACATTTACATGGTAATGAAAATGACTCGTCTCATTTTTCTCTGCATACTATTCACTATTCACTGTTCACTGTTCACTGTAGTAGCACACGCCCAGACAATCAAAGAATTCCCCATCCCTACAGCATACAGCCGTCCTGTTGACATAGCGGCTGCCTCCAGCGGTGATATATGGCTTGTGGAGGAAAGTGCAAATAAACTTGCAAGGTTTGATGTCCAAAAAGAGAGTTTTAAAGAGATTGACATACCATATAAAAATGCCGGACCATCCAGCATATCTATAAATGACGATGTTGTCTGGCTCACCCTTTCCCTTGATAACAGTATTGTAAGTTTCACTATTTCTTCAAAGACATTTAAAAGATTTCAGATACCAACCAATGATTCGGTACCTTATGGGGTTGCAGTTGATTCAAGTAGTATTGTCTGGTTCACTGAAAGAAATGCAAACAAGATTGGAAGGCTTGAACCGTCCACAGGCAAATTCAAGGAATATCCTGTTCCAACACAGAACAGCCAGCCTGCAGGCATTACAATAGGTCGTGACAGCATGATATGGTTCGCAGAGGCAAATGGAAATAAGATTGGCATGTTAGACCCTGCAGCAGGAAGCATAACGGAATATGAAATACTTACAAAATTTGCAAACGCATCACGAATAACAACAGATAATGAAGGCAATATCTGGTTTACAGAGCAGAGTTCAAATAAACTTGGTATGTTTAATGTATCAGCAAAAAAAATCAATAATGCCATTATACCAACACCTGCATCTGTGCCAACAGGCATAGCAGTAGATAAAAACAATATAGTTTGGTTCACTGAAAACAGAGGCAATAAGATAGGCAGATTTGACCCTCAAATACCGCTTTTTACAGAATACGAGATACCAACCCAGCGGAGCCTTCCGACAGGTATAACCATTGATAAAAATAGCACTGTATGGTTTACGGAGGTTGACAGGGATGCTAATAAACTGGGGATGATAAAAGACAGTCAGGGGTCAGGGGTTAAAAGTCAGGGGCCAGGGGATTTTTCTCCTATCAGGGAGAAAAATGGTCAGGAGTCAAGGAAAGAGACATTTAGCATAATCAGCGGTATAATCCTTATATCTGCTGCAATTATTATTCTGTATCTGTCAAGGAGACACAAGGGGAAATGAAAAAGGCATTAAGAACTGCTTACTGTTCACTGCTTACTGCTTACTTCTTACTTCTTACTGTTAACTGTCTTGCCGCTGATTCTGTTATCACATTTTATTCAATCCCCACGCCTGTTAGTTTTTCTGTCAGTATTACAACGGATACAAATGGCACAGTATGGTTTGCCCAGTTAAACACCAACAAAATAGCATCGCTGAATACGGAAACCTCTGTTTTTAAAGAATACAGCATACCTACAGCAAAGAGTTATCCTACAGATATTGTAAGCGATGCAAAAGGTATTATCTGGTTTGCACAGCAGGACGCAAACCAGATAGCGCGGTTTGACCCTAAGACATCAAATTTTCAGGAATATGAATCGCCGACCCCGCAGAGTCAGCCTTCACGGCTTGCAATAGATAAAACAGGCGGCATCTGGTTCACGGAATTTTTTGGGAATAAAATCGGAAGGCTCTTGCCGTCAACAGGCAAGTTCAAGGAGTATTCTATACCAACCCCAATGAGCCAGCCAATCGGGATAACTGTTGATAATAAAAGGATTGTCTGGTTTGTTGAAAGTCAGGGGAATAAACTCGGAAGGCTAAATCCGTCAAACGGCGAAATCAAGGAATTTCCTATTCCGTTTCCATTCTGCGTGCCGAATGAAATCGCATTGGATAAAAAAGGCAATATCTGGATTAGTGCAAGAAAAGACAGGAAACTCTTGATGTTCAATCCTGCCTCATCAAAATTCAAAGATTTTACCCTTCCAGGAAAAGGCGTGCCAGAAGGTATATCAGTTGATGAAAACAACAATATCTGGTATGCAGATAAACGGGGCAGCAAGGTTGGCAGATTAAACCCTGACACAGGCGAGTTTCTTGAATTTAATATAGGCATTGCCAATGGACAGCCGTTTGACATAACGATAGGACAAAAAAATAGTGTCCTGTTCACCGAACTAGTAGATAACAAAATCGGTAAGATTAATGCCTCCCTCCTCTCCAAAAGACAGCAGGATACAAGTACCCTCTCTATAAGCCTTGACGGACAGCAGAAAGACCTTTTGAAACAGGGACATTAGAGGAATTGTCAGAGGTCATTCTTCAACCTTTTTCTTACCAAAGAGTCTTGCCAGTATAATACCTACTTCATAAAGCACAAGCATAGGCGCTGCCATAAGTAATTGGCTGAAGGCATCAGGTGTGGGGGTAAGGATTGCAGCGACAACAAAGATTAGCAGGACAGCATACTTCCTGTATTGTGTGAGCATCTTTACATCAACTATCCCTATTTTTGCCAGAAAAAATATAAGAAGCGGCATCTCAAATACTATGCCGAATGCAAGCAGGAACTTTGCAACAAAGGAGAAATACTCATTCATTGAAAGCATTGGTTTTAAAGAATCCGTTGCATAACTCAAGAAATATTTAAAACCTACAGGGAAAACAATATAGTATCCAAAGGTGGCGCCGCCTATAAAAAGGATTGTGGCAGACATGACAATCGGGAGTGCCCAGCTCCTTTCTTTTTCGTACAGGCCAGGTGATATGAACAGCCATATCTGGTAGAAGATAACAGGGCTTGCCAGAAATATCCCGCATATAAGTGCTATCTTCAGGTATGTAAAGAACGGCTCAATAACACCTGTAAAGACCATGAAGGCATTGCCTTGCGGCATTGCATCTATAAGTGGTCTTGACATGAAATCAAATGCCTCTTTTGAATAAAAGTATGCGATGCCAAAACCAATGCCTACGGCAATTACACAATTTATGAGTCTTTTTCTTAATTCAACGAGGTGAAGGGTAAAGGGAAGTCTCTCGTCAGGCTTTGCCAACTGGATTCCCTCCTGCGGTTTTATTCACATCCGATTTAACAGTATCTTTTGCAGTTGCAGTGCCGGACTGCTCCTGTTTTGCAGGAGGTGCATCAGGTTTTTCCAAGTCAACACTCACATCCTTTTCTATCTTTGACACACTGCTCTTTAAATCTTCTGTTGCCTTCTTGAACTCTCCAAATGCCCTGCCAAGTGCTGTTGCAATATCAGGGAGTTTATGGGGTCCGATAACTATTAGTCCAATTATAAGTATAACAATCAATTCTGGAAGTCCGATACCAAACATCTGTTTCTCCTTTTTTAGTCATAAACTAAAAGTGTTCATATTTTATATATATGAGTTAAATGATTTTGGCAAGGAATATTATGCAAAGAATACTATAATAAATGACAACTTTTTTTAAGACAACTTTTCCCCTTGACATTCTACAGAATGTAGAATATATTTAGAGACATGAAAAAAATATTATCAGTATTCGGGGCAGACAAAAGGGATTTTGAGGGTGTGCTCGGCAGTTTGGAAAGGGATGTTATGGATGCCCTTTGGGAAAAAGAGGAGGCTTCAGGCAGGGAGGTATATGAGCATCTTAAGTTCTCAAGGGATATTGCCATAACCACGGTTTTGACTGTTATAGAGAGGCTTGTAAAAAAAGGTCTTGTTAAAAAGACAAGGGGCGAGTCAACATATATTTATACACCTGCAAGTTCCAGAGAAGATTTCACACAGAATGTATCAAGGGATGTATTTAAAATGGTGATGCGGATGTCTTCATCCGATGCGGTTGCATCATTTGTTGATATTGTTGCTGATATAAGTCCAGAAGAACTTGACAGGCTGAGAAGACTTATTGATGAAAAGAAAAAGAAGATGGAACTGACAAAAGAGGTGTAGGATGCCTGATATAATTTTACAGTGCATGAGTATATTGTCAATGGCAAGTGTATATACTGTACGCGGTGCTGTTCTACTCTTTGTAACCGGCGTTATATACAGTCTTATAAAAAATAGTATTGTTGTCTTAAGTGCAGCAAGAAATATCAAGAGACTGCCTGTCAAGGACTATGGACTTGGGACACTTCTTATAGATAATGCCTCTGTTACCGCATTTACATCAGGTTTTTTGAGGCCAAAGATATACATCTCAAAGGGGTTATTGGAATCCCTGACTTATGATGAGATAAAGGCTGTATTCATACACGAAGTGCATCATAAGAAAAACCATGACCCATTAAAGTTTTTGTTAAGTTCTGTAGTAAGAGACACCTTCTTTTATGTGCCGATAGTGAAATATTGTGTAAAGGTCTTTCACACAATAAAGGAAAATGCCGCTGACAAGAGAGTTGTGTCCATGACAGGAAAACCCATTGAACTCGCCAGCGCAATACTAAAGGTGTCAACTGCTAACAGCAGTAAATTTTATGCATTCGCATCAATAAGGGGTGTAGAATCTATAGATGCCAGAATCAAGAGGCTTATAGGTGAAAGGGATAACAGTGTTGAGCTGCCATCTGCAAGAAATATTCTGGCGAGTTCCATTGTATTACTTTTTTTACTGTTAGTCCCGGTTACGGTCAGCTATGGTTTTGACAAGAGATGCAATGATGAGATGTGCAGGATAACACACCATCATCAATCAGCGAAGGAATGTAATACAATGGCAGCAGGAGATATGGACTGCACGGTTCACTGTAATGTAAAATAAATTTTTTTCTAAACAAATTCTACAGACTGTAGAATAAAATTAAAAGGATGGAACGAAAATGAGACAAGGTATCAGGTTTTTGATTGCAATCTTTAAGAAGGGAGGGGCTATTAAATTACCCGTTTTGGCATTGCTTGTAGGTATTGTAGGTATAATTTATATCAATCAAGCACAGGCATCGTATCACAGCAAAGGTATGGATATGGGTCACCAAGGTATGGACATGAGGAACAATGTTGCCCAGTTGCAAAAAAAGACGGCAAAGAAACCTCTTGAGATTATATGGCCAAAAAAAGGTGAAGTAGTTAATCAGAAGGAGATAGAGGCAAAGATACGGATTGCAGATGAGTATAAGGATATGGTTGGACATATCCATGTTTATGTGAATGGCAAGAGGATGGACCATGCAAGCATAAAAGAGGACATCCTTCTTGTGTGGGACCTTAAAGAAGGTGAAAATACACTTGAACTGGCATTATCACTAGGCGACAAACATGAGGAAGGTTCAGGCGCTAAATCAGTTGGAGACAGCGTAACATTTAAAGTAAAGACTAAATAGAAGTTTATAGAAATCCCAATTAAATAATTGGGCAACCTTTATAAAAAGTGCTATAATTTAGCACAAGGCTTAAAAAAGGGAGGTGATACTAATGGGTGTTTTAAGATTTATTGCTGCGGCAGTTCTTGTGATTTCACTGGCAGTATTGCCTGCGGGTGCTGAAGAGAAAAAGGGGCAGATGGGTGGGGGAATGATGATGGGTGAGGGCATGATGAACTGTCCTATGATGAAGGGAGAAATGGGTGACATGCTGGGCATGATGAAGGAGATGATGGGCATAATGAAGGATATATCTCACAATCCTACTGATGCCCAGAAAAAAAGACTTGAAGAGATGATGAAGAAGATGGACGGAATGATGAAGATGCATGATGAGATGATGAAGCAGAAACAGGGGACGATGAAGCAAAAGAAGGAAGGGATGTAGGGCAGTAAGGTCTTAGAGACAGGGGCGACTCATGTGTCGTCCCTGTTTTTTATTATAATCAGGAGGGATTAAAGAGATGAAAAAGATATTGATAACATTAAGTTTGGTTGCTTTAATTATAGTTCCATTATCTGCTTATGCCTGCAGTATGGGGCAAGGGCAGATGATGGATATAGGTGCAAGCCCATGGTTCCAACAAGGTATTACACTAACATTAAAAAATGCTGAAAATCTGGAACTGGACGAGAGGCAAAAAAATAAATTGGAGGGTATCAGGGATAAATACACAAAGGATATTATAAAGATTGATGCTGAATTAAAGACAAATGACATAGACCTGAACAATTTACTTAAAATGGACAACATTGACCTCTTGAAGGTTAAAAATACAGTCAAAAAGATAGAGGCAATAGAGTCGCAGATAAGATACCTTCGCATAGAGGCATTCACAGAGGCAAGAAAGGTGCTGAACCCTGAACAGAAAGGGAAACTTAAAAAACTAATGGAAATGCCGTATGGTCAGATTAAAGGCGGTATGGGGCAAGGAATGGATTCTTCTATGATGAAGGATGAGATGACAGACTGCCCAATGATGAAGGGCATGATGGGCGGCAGTGGCATGATGGGACAGGGAATGATGGGAGGCATGGATAAGGGTATGGACTGTCCTATGATGAAAGGCGGTATGGGCGAAATGATGGGCGGTGGTATGGGAGGCGGTACAGCAGGTGAACAGACAGCAAAAACTGAAGTTGCGGCATCTACAAAACAAACATAAGAAAAAACCGCAGGCGCTGTAACAGTGATTGCAGAATTTAAAAATCCTGTAGATGTGGGCGGCAGTAATGAACTTGTCTTTGATGTAAAGTTAGACACCCATTCAGTAAATCTCGATGCATTCAATTTTAATGAGGGTATTGTCCTCAAAGACGATAAAGGAAATATCTATAAACCTATTGCAGCAAAGCCCTCTGGTTCAGGACATCACAGGGAGGCTGAAGTAAAATTTAAAAACCCCGGAACCACAGGATTTATTGAACTGGTGGTTAAAGATATGGGTGGTGTGAAAGAAACTGTATTCAAATGGCAGACTCCAAAGGGGATAAAGATGTAAGATTTGTAAAGGGTTCAAGGGGTCAATGTGTCAGAAGAACAGAGCGAAAAACTTTGGCTCTATAACTTTTTGATACATGGACTCTCACAAAACGGAGGTGACTAATATGCCTATAGACCCAATATGCGGAATGGATGTAGAACCAAAGAAAGCGGCAGGGAGTTCTGTATATAAAGGGGAGACGATTTATTTTTGTTCCCTTCATTGCAAGAAAAAGTTTGATGCCGATGCTGATGCTTACATGCACTCTGCAAAATCAGATAAAGGGATGGTTTCAGAGACGAATGCCCATGAGATGGCTAAAGACCCTATCTGCGGCATGGTGGTTGATAAGCATAAGTCCCTTAAAACAGAGGTTGCAGGCAGGCAATATTATTTTTGCAGTGAAGGATGTTTGAGGACATTTGAGGCGCCTGAGGCAGAACTAAAGAGTTTAAAAAAAAGGGTATCCATTGCAATGCTGGGCGTCCTTGCCCTTGCAATACTTCGGGCAGGATTTTTTCTGGGTCTTGCAACGGGTGCAACAATCATCACATGGGCGCCTATCCCGCAGCTTCCGTGGTTTACATGGGGTGTCTGGCTTTTTATCCTTGTAACTCCTGTCCAGTTTATAGGCGGCTGGAGTTTTTATAAAGGCTCTTACAATGCCCTCAAAAACAGGATGATAAACATGGACATCCTGATTGCCCTCGGGACAACCGTTGCCTATCTCTATTCAGTCATCGTGATATTCGCCCCTGATATTCTCCCTGTCAAGGTTGAGGAAAGGGATGTATATTTTGAGGTCTCTGCCGTTATTATTGCATTTGTCCTACTTGGGAAATACATGGAAGAGATCATAAAAAAGAGGTCTTCTGCCGCTGTTCGAAAACTCCTGGATTTAAAACCTCAGACAGCCCGTGTCATAAGGACAGTTCAGAGTTCGGAGTTCGGAGTGAAGAGTGAAGAGATTGAGATACCTGCCGAATCTGTCATGATTGGCGATATTATTGTGGTAAGGCCGGGCGAGAAGATACCGGCAGACGGTGTTGTAATAGAAGGCTCGTCCGCTGTGGATGAAAAGATGCTCACAGGAGAGAGCATGCCTGTTGAGAAAAAAAAGGGGGATGATGTTATCGGCGCCACAATAAATAAAACAGGGATGTTTAAGTTTAAGGCAAAAAAGGTTGGCGCAGAGACAACACTCGCTCAGATTATAAAGATGGTTGAGGAGGCGCAGGCATCATCCGCTCCGATTCAGAGGATTGCAGACAAGGTTACAGGCTATTTTGCGCCTGCTGTTGTTATTGCAGCGGTTCTCTCGTTTGTCGGCTGGTGGATGTCAGGCGATTTTCCACAGGCGCTTCTTGCATCCATCGCTGTTTTGATAATTGCATGTCCGTGTGCTTTGGGAATTGCAACACCCGCAGCACTAATGGTCGGAGTCGGCAAAGGCGCAGAAGCAGGCATACTTATAAGGGGCGGCGAATATCTTGAAAGGGCGCAAAAACTTACAACCGTTGTATTTGATAAGACAGGGACATTGACAAGGGGGGAGCCGGTGGTAACGGATGTAATGCCAGTCAGGAGTCAGGAGTCAGGAGTCAGGAGTGAAGACGAAGTGCTTAAACTTGCGGCTATTGCAGAGAAAGGTTCTGAGCATCCTCTGGCAGAGGCAATTTTAAGGGCAGCAAATATGAAAGGGATTGAGGTTCCAGATGTAGAATCATTCGAGGCAATTCCAGGGCACGGTGTGAAGGTCAAATATACTAGTCAGGAGTCAGGGGTCAAGGTCCTGCCCCCGCAGGTTTTAAGCGGGGGTCAGGATATAGAAATTTTACATTCGGGGGCAGGTATCACGCGTCACGGTATTTTAGGCATCATCGCAGTTGCAGATACACTCAAGGAACATTCAAGGACAGCAGTAAGCGCTTTAAGAAAAGAAGGCATTGAAGTCATCATGCTTACAGGCGATAACGAACGGACTGCAAATGCAATTGCAAAACAGGTCGGTATAGAAAATGTCATTGCAAATGTGCTTCCAGGTGAAAAGGCAGGGGTTATAAAAGATCTTCAGGCTAAAGGAAAGGTTGTAGCAATGGTAGGAGACGGGATAAATGATGCGCCTGCACTTGCACAGTCTGATATTGGCATTGCCATAGGAAGCGGTTCGGATGTGGCAAAGGAGACAGGCGGGATAATACTTGTAAAAGATGATATAAGGGATGTTGTTGCAGGCATAAAACTATCAAAGGCAACAATGAGAAAGATAAAACAAAATCTTTTCTGGGCATTTATATACAACACAATCGGCATTCCAATTGCAGCATTCGGTTTTTTAAATCCTATTATAGCGGCAGCGGCAATGGCGCTCAGTTCCCTTTCTGTTGTGGGCAATTCCGCATTATTAAAAACTGCGAAGATAGAGGTGTCTTGACGGCATATCCACCGGCTTGCATATAGTCAGTAATAGGAACGGGTTATAGAGGACAAGGGGCCCAAGAAAAGCGACTGTAATGCAAGTAAAGATAGTCAGGAATATGGCAGTAAAGACAAAGACATTACTAATTGTTAAGAGACCAAAAAGAAAGAGGAAAATAAATCTGTCCCCTTTATTTCCTCTTTATTTCCTTTATTTCTGCTTTATTTCTGTGTCCCCTTTATTTCCCTGTAGGTGTGGTTAAGGTTTTTAATACATGGACGCATGGTTTAGATTTGACCCTAATTATTTCTACAAAACCAATCAGCATAACAGATTTTATTACCGGGCTTTTAAGTCTTGTTGTGTTTTCTGTTGTTGTTGGTATAATATTTACACTTGTATATAACTCAATTCAGAGAAAGGAAGGGTAAGATGAGAAAAACATGGATAGTAATTACAGTAACTCTAACGGTTATAGGTATAGCCCTATGGTTTATCCCAACAGCGTCAACAGTGGCCGCAAATCCAAAAGGTGGAGAAACGAAACCAATCCTTTCACCTCAATTATTTAAGGGCAAAACAGCCTACACATATCAGATTGCAAAGGAGATACCAGAGGTTCTTGACAGCATCTACTGCTACTGCAACTGCCAGATGCATTCAGGGCATAAGAGCCTCTTATCATGCTATACGGATAAACATGCTGCATTTTGCGATATATGCCAGAATCAGGCGATAAGGGCGTATGAACTTTATAAAGAAGGCAAAGATATTATGACTATAAAAAAGACAGAGGATAAGGAGTTTGGTGCAAGGAGATAGTTAATGCATAGTGTTTATAAAAGTATAAAATATTTTCTGACCATCTGCGTATCTCTTTTAACATTTTATCCCTTAACCGCAGATGCCCTTTCTCCAGATGAAGATGCAAATATAAAGATATACGAGGCATTAAGCCCGAGTGTTGTAAATATAATCAACACCACAGTCTCCTATGACTTCTTCTTAAACCCGCTTCCACAAAGCGGTTCAGGCTCAGGCTCTGTTATTGATAAAAAAGGTAATATCCTTACAAACTATCATGTGGTGGAAAATGCCCAGATGCTTGAGGTTACCCTTTCTGACAGCAGTAAATGGGAGGCAAAGGTCATCGGCGCTGACCCGAGTAATGACATTGCGGTTATCAGGATTGATGCACCTTCTGACAAACTCAAACCTATTCAATTTGGTAATTCTGCTGGACTTAAGGTTGGACAAAAGGTCCTTGCTATTGGTAATCCCTTTGGTCTGGAAAGAACTTTAACAGTCGGCATTGTCAGTTCTCTTGGCAGGACAATGAGGGCTGCTAATGGCAGGCTTATGAGGGGGATAATACAAACGGATGCGGCAATAAATCCCGGGAATTCAGGTGGTCCTCTTTTGGACAGCGATGGCAGAATGATTGGTGTTAATTCCGCCATATTCAGCCCTGTTGGAGCAAGCGTTGGTATTGGTTTTGCAATACCTGTAAATACAGTCAAAAAGGTTGTCCCACAGTTGATAGAAAAGGGCAGGGTTGCAAGACCATGGCTTGGTATTACGGGACAGGATATAGACAAAGAATTAGCAAGGGTGTTAAAACTCCCTTCAGACGGCATTTTGATTGCAGAGGTTGTGAAAGGGAGTCCGTCAGATAAGGCAGGGATAAGAGGCGGAAGCAGGGTTATAACGAGGGGAAATTTTCAGATAATAACAGGCGGCGACATGATAGTCAGTATAAATGGCAGAAAGATAAAATCTATGGATGATATGGTTGAATATGTGGAATCAAGGGCATCAGGTGAATCCATTGATATAATAATACTGCGGAACGGACAGAAAAAGACAATTAGATTAACCCTGGCAGAGATGCCGCAGTGATAAGTTTTTCAGCGGTCTTTAAAGTTCATACAGCATGCGCATAATCTCTTTCCTGCTTCAAGCATCTCTTTTTTAAACAGCCCCATATCAAATCCTTCCTGCCTTGACACACATATTCCATCTTTCATAAATAACAGCGATGATTCTATATTTGCAAGGCTAAAACCATCTACTATGGCAAGAGAGTATATCTTTATCTGGTTCTTATAGTTTTCATATTCTTTAGGTTCTAGATATTTATAGTCAATTATCTTCCAGTTTTCACCTTTGCGATACAATAAATCAATGACACCTTTTATATAGAGTGTAAAACCATTCTCTTTAATCGGCATAAAGAAAGGGAATTCCCTGTAAACCTCATCTGCCCCTGTAATTTCTTTGAAAATACTACTCCTTAAAAATCCTGTAATGCACGAGACTGCTGCATCAAGTTCATCATTTTGCAAAAACCATCCTTTGGCGAAATCCTTTACAAGATTTGTTATATATGACTCATCTTTTTTAGCCATATTATAATCCATCTTTTCCAAAACTATATGTATAAGACTTCCAATATCCCTTGCCATCTGTCTGACTGTTTCTTCACCTTCAACAATGCCTGTGATTTCAAATCTCTCTGTGGATACCATAAAGTCAGCAAGGATTGTTGCAGCAGCAGTAAATTCTCTTGGAAACAGAGGTATAAAATCAAATACATCCTTTATTACTTGAGCAGGCTCTTTCTTATATTTAATAGCATGGCATGGAATCTCTGTTTTTTCATCTATATACGAAAAGTTATCTCCCCTTGAAAGTTTAACCTGTGTTTTATTGTCAATAGTAATATCAGCGGTTGATTTATCTGATTTTATAAATTCATCCATTTCTCTCTTCATAATACCATCCAGCAATGCCCCCCAGTTTTCTTTGCCTCTGGATGGTAATTTTGATAAAATTAAATAATCCCTTGCCCTTGTGCATGCAACATAGAATATCCGAATGGACTCCTGAATATCCTTTGCTTTTATAATAGTTTTTGCCTCTTTAAAAACTGAAGTATCTTCTTCTTCGCCATCTTCACCTATATCTTTTGCAGCAATGCCTGTAGAAGGGTGAAACACTATATTGTCTTTGTTTGATGGAAATTTCCTACAGACATCAGGGATAAATACCACAGGAAATTCAAGCCCCTTTGCCTGATGGATTGTCATTATTCTTACAACATCCATCCCTTCTGTTGTGATTTGAGCCTCTGGTTCACGGGGAGGCTCATCAAACAGTGATTTCAGATAGCATATGAAATCTCTTATAGTGGCATTGCCTTCCCTTTCAAACCGTCTTGCCACCTCAATTAGTTTCTTTATATTCGCAGCCTTCTGTTCACCTTGAAATGTCGGTATGACTGCCCCTAGATAACCTGAATCAGTAAGGATTTCCTCTATCAATTCTGCAATGGTAAGATTGTCTTTTATATCCTTCCATCTTATAAGCCACTTCCTCGCAAGGGAAATCTTTTCTGTCTCATCCTTTGGATAATCTTCAAAATCCGTTTCATTGTAAAACCCTTCATAAAGTTCTCTTGCCCCATGATTTGTGCGGCATAGTCTAAAAAGTGTTTCATCCATAAGTCCAGCAAACGGGGACCTTAAAAAACCTGCCAGAGATATATGGCTATCCCCATGTTCTATATGCTGCAATATGTTATATACATCAATGACCTCCTGACAGTGATAAAATCCCCTGCCCTTAACAATGTAATATGGAATGGCATACTGCCTCAAAGACTCTTCATAGATATCAACATCATTTAATGTCCTTAAAAGGATTGCAATATCAGAATATTTAGTTTTCCTTTTCCCAATATTTTTTTCCCATACATCCAGTTTTCCAACTAATTGTTTTATCCTCTTTGCCAATGTATCTGCTTCAGTTCTTCTGTTTTCCTTTGCCTTTTTATCTTCTTCAAAAAGTATGACCTCAATCCTTGTATCATTAAAATCATCTGTCTCACTTCTTGTATGGTTCTGCACGGCATTTTCATTGAATATATCTTGAGGAGAGTTATGATGAATAAACAGGGCATTTACAAATGATACAATGTTTTTACACGAGCGATGGTTGTCTGTCAGATACACGACACCACTGCTGCCAGCCCCTTTTACTACATCTTCAAACACTATAACATCAGCACCGCGGAAACCATATATTGACTGCTTCATGTCACCAACAACTATAAGTTTTGAATCAGCAAGATTTCCAATAGACGGGACACTGCCTGTAATCTCATCCATTTCTGCAAGAAGATAAACAATTGACGCCTGAAGGTTATTTGTATCCTGAAATTCATCCACCATTATTTTTTTGAAGACCTTTTTGTAGAAACTGCGGACACCCTTGTTTTTAAGGAGCAGCCTTTTTGTAAAAATAAGCAGGTCCTGAAAGTCAAGGGACGAGATATCCCTTTTAGCCTTTGAATAATTATTATCAACAACCTTTAAGATATTTAAGAAACTGCGGATATTGGAGATTGTGCAAGAGGAACTTTCCAAGTCTGTGATTTCAATGCCGTGACCTCTGATATTCTGATAGATTTTCAGGAGCATTTCCGTGAACCCCCTGCCACCCTGAAATCCTATAGACCTTATCCAGACAGCAGCATCTTCATCACCTGCATCAGCAAGCCCTATAACAGTTTTTCTTATAACATTTTTGAGTATAGCAAGAGACTCATATTCATCAATGACCTTACAGTCAGGGATAATACCTGCCTCTATAGAATGTTCCCGTAATATCCTTGCACAGAAGGTATGAAATGTGGAGATGGGTGCATCTGAAATCTCCTGCATTGCCCTTATACATTGCAGTCCAGCCCTTGATTCTATCTCTTTTTCAATCCTCTCTTTTAATTCACTTGCTGCTTTGTCTGTAAAAGTAATTGCGACAATCTCTTTTGCACGGATACCCTGCTCAATCAAACTAACATATAAACCCACAAGGGTTTTTGTCTTACCTGAACCCGCACCTGCTGAAATTACACAGTTCTGTTCAAATTTTAAAAAGGGTTTTAAATGTTCTGACATCTGCATATATTCTTAAATCTACAGTATAGACAGACCCTGTCGTTATAAGGTTCTGCCTTAAAATTGCCTGATTTTATAAGGGATACAAGTCTATCTATATCTTTTGCTAGTGTCTTATCTTCAGTTCCATGTAAACTAGAAAGATAGTTGTCAAGCGGTATGCTGCCGTTATCTGTCTTGATAGTCTTTATATCTCCCCCCTCATTATCTTTAAGTGAATAATAAAGACCGCTGCACTGCGAAGGATTTACATTGAAATATCTTGCGGCAGCGAGGATATATATCGGAAGTTGGAAATATATCTTTCCTATTTCGTCTTTAGCAGGAAGACTGCCCATCTTATAATCAATAACCCTTAATGCCTTATCGCATCTATCTATCCTGTCTATCTTTCCCTTTATATGCACGAACACGCCATCTGGCAGGACTATGTCAAGGAGCGGGATATTTTTATTTCTCCCAAACTCAATTTCAAAATATTCAGGGATAAAATTCCTGTCATGGTTTTTCACCTCCGAATCGTAAAATCGTTTTAGTATATTTACTATCTGGTGTTTCTTAATCTCCCATAATCCTTTGCTGCCTGTAAAGTCAGTGTCAAGGGTCTCTTTAAATACAAGTGATATTGTTTCATTTAAGAGTAGAGATTCTACCTCTATCCCTGTTAGCGGCAGCACCCCATTTTGGCCCGCAGTTTTATAAAATCTCTCCAGCATCCTGTGGATGATAGTGCCTGCTGCAAGGTGGTTTATCTCAACATCCATTTCTTCAGATTCAATAAGTTTTAGAATATCCTTCATGTAAAAGGAGAAAGGACATTTGGCAATGGTTTCCAGCATTGTTGTAGTCCAGACACTTTTATTGCCAAGAAGTTCTTCATTAAGACGGCTTTTTAAACCAATATCAGTAATACAGCCTGTCCAATTATCTGCCCTGCCTTGTTTATCGCTGCGTAATCTTTCTATATTACAGATTTTCTTAAGTCTAAGGATATTGCTTTTAAATCCATTCCCCTCTCCTATTAGTTCAATCACCTCTTCAGCATATTCTCTATCAGGGTTATGGTGCGGTAAGTTTAATGACTTGAGGAGCGATACAGCGAGTTCCTCTTTCTCTAATGCATCCTCTGTATTTACAATGACCTCTGACACAGGTATCTTTTTAAAGAGGGCAGTATCCGCTGCTGTATCTATATTTAAAATCCTGCGAGTCTCTCTAAAGAATATGGACGGCAGTAGTTCTCTGCCTGTTTCATCAAGATATGAATAGGTTAGACAAAGCCTTTCCTCTGCCATACTGATAGCAAGAATAAACAAGAGTGGCTCTTTCCACCACTCTGTTCTGTTTGTTAAAAATATCCTTCTGCCAAGGGCATTATTTAATATCTTCTTGTCATCATCCCTTATAAACAGATGCGTAGTTTCACTTGCAGGGAATTCACCATCATTTAAGCCGCACACAAACAGATGTTTAAATCTTATTCCTCTGGCATCAAGTATGGAAAGTGCCTTTATACCGCCTTTATTTTTATATGCAGGCAGATATTTTTCTGCCAGTGCCTCTCTAACGAGACTAAAGAATTCACTTATAGAAAGAAGAGATTTATCCTTTCCGGTAAGCAGCAGCATCTTTTCTATTTCCAAAATTGTATCCATTAAAATATCAAGAGCCTGTATGTCCTGCTGGCGCATCTGTTGGCTGCATCTCTTTTCAATATCCAACTTTCTTATAACTGTATATAAATTATCCCTATGTCCAATAAATGGCTGTCTTTTGTCAATCCCCTTAAGTATTGCTATGAAATTCAGGATAAGGTTTTTTGTAGTCAACAATGTTTCTATATCAACCTTTGTCCCGTCCTTCCTATCTTTAATCCCCACAGATTTCAGATACCTTTCAAATGCCTTGTCCCACCTTTCAGTATCTTCATCAACCACCTTTACTTCAGATACAATCCTTTCTACCTCTTTAAACTTAATACCATTTCCACCTGTAATTTGAGAGATACCCACATAACTGGAATTCAAAAGTTTCAAGACCCTTTCCCTCTCAAAATTTGATTCAATGATGTCATAAATGGACATGATATTTTTTACAACAGGTAAGGCAAGCAGATTCCTCCCCCTTCGGAAATAAAGAGGGATATTAAACCTTTTAAAGACATCTTCTACAATCTCTTCGTATGTGGCAATATCTCTAAAGATAACCCCGATCTCAGATGGATTAACACCATCTTTCAGCAGTCTTCTTATCTTTCTGCCAACTGCTTCAATTTCTATATATCTGCCAGGTCCTGCAATAAGGTTTACCGTATCATCAGTAATATGGGCATTGGATTTATCAATCTTAAAAAGATTATGTATGAGGGCATTTATGCTGTTTTCCTCATTGCCGCTATCAGCAGGCTTGAATATTATAGATTCGGGAGAGAGATTTTCCATTGTTTCAAAGAAGTTAAGCAAATCTTCGGCAGCCTTTGTTGCATCAGGGTTTTCAAGGCTATAGACAGGGATTATCTCTGGTATAATGCCTTTATCTATCAATACCTTTACAATCCTTCGCTGAATCGGTAGTAAGTCATAAAAACCTTCTATAACGAGATTCTCTGTGTCTGAAAGGGACTGTGGAATTCCTTTGTATCCTTCAAGCCCGGCAAGGATTTCCCTTTGCCTGCCTATATCATCTGTAAGGTTTAAAAACTTAAGTCTATTTTCATAATGGGAATATATTCTGGCAAGTATGTGGTATTTTTCATTATCAATACATCTGACTGCCTTTTCAAAATCCTTGCTACAAACCAGTGCCTGTCTTAATTCCCTTATAAACTTATTCACTGCACGAAAAAAAACAGAAGAATCCCTGATGGGAGAAAGCCGTGTGCTGACAGGTTCTGCGGATACGGAAAGGACAGCATCTTTAATAAGCAGGAGTTCGCCAATAGATGAGATTTGTCTCTTTTTTATTGGAAAGTCTTTTGCAAGTGTACTTATAAGTTCAGGGAATGTCCAGACCCTGTAACCTGTAAGCACGCCACTTTCTTCTGCAAATTGTTTGAGTTTTTCTTCAACCATCAGGGCAGTTGGAAGGAGGAAAAGGGTTGATGAGTATTGTTTATGGTCAGGCTTCATAGGGTCATAATAAATCCTTGTAGCCGCAGGTTTTAGCCTGCGTATTAACGCAACCTAAAGGTTGCGGCTACACCCTTGCGTGATTTGGGTTTAATAGGTTTCTGGTGCGCCCGGAGGGATTTGAACCCACGACCCTTGGCTCCGGAGGCCAATGCTCTATCCCCTGAGCTACAGGCGCCTTTTTATAAGACAGTCAAGAGTCAGTAGCTAAAGATTAGTTTTTCACTCTTGACTTCTGACTTCTCACTTTTCACTTTCTTTACTGGTGCGCCCGGCAGGATTTGAACCTGCAGCCCCCAGTTTCGAAGACTGATGCTCTATCCAGTTGAGCTACGGACGCACGGGCAAATTTTTGGTGGAGGCGGTGGGAATTGAACCCACTTCCGGGAGTGCCTATCCATGGCATGCTACATACATATCCTCTGTTTTAAATCTCACACCCAAATCCCCCAGAGACAGGGTATTTGAGGTGCCAGCCTGATTAAATCTCGCCTTTCATGACTTCAGGCAAAGTTTGAAAGGCAATCCTGCTATCTGTCGTCCCTTTAGCCCTGCAGGATGAGGCTCAAAGGACGCTGACTGAACTTAAGCAGCCAGAGCGTAATTATAGTCGTTTGCGACTATTGTTTTCTGGTGGTTTCACGAGTCCCCATACCTCGGTATGCAGCCATTGGTTTCGGTCATCCCGTCGAATCCTGTCGCCCCCTTTTGTTTAGGAGGTAGAATATAGGAAAAGGGAAGTGGTTTTTCCACCCCCTACCTCCCTTTACCCACCTCCTATCTTTTAACTGCCTTTGCCATGTCTCTTTCAATAGTCTTTTTCTTTATGGACTCTCTTTTGTCAAAGAGTTTTTTGCCTTTGGCAAGGGCGAGTTCAACCTTTGCCTTGCCGTTTCTAAAATATACCTTTGTCGGAATTAGGGTTAACCCCTTTTCATGGATTTTGCCTATAAGTTTCTTTATCTCCCTTTTATGAAGCAGTAATTTCCTCGTCCTGTCAGGAGGTGGTTCTGTGAATTTATCTGCCTGTGCATACGGGCTTATATGCATGTTCATTAAAAAGAGCTCCCCATCTTTTATCCTTGCAAAACTATCCTTCAGATTTGCCCTCCCTAAAACAATGGATTTTACCTCACTCCCTTTCAGAACGATACCTGCCTCGTAAGTTTCCTCAACAAAATAATCGTAATATGCCTTCTTGTTCTGACAGACAACCTTTATCCCGCCGGAAAACCTTGTTTGCGCGGCTTTATAAGACCTGTCACTCATAGTGAGCATTATCTGAAAGGTATATAGGATTTTTGCTCACTTACTTGCAAGCCGAACAATGGTAGGTCTGACGCCCTTTTTATTTTCCATTGCCTTCCCATAAATCCTTATCCCAAAAAATGCTGCTGTCAGAAATATTACTCCAAAGATACCTGATGCAAGGTCAGGGTTCAGATGTCCTGCAAATTTTTGACCAATCACAACCCCTGCAATAAATGCAAAAAGCGGAACAAGATAGATAATAAGGCTTGTTTTTATAATGGCTGATGTCGGTATCTTAAATATTACCATGTCACCAATATTTGCATTAACAGGGTTATCCACCTCTACAAAGGTTTCCTTTTCACCCAGACTATAGCAAAACTCCTTTGCCTGACATCTTTCACAGGTAGAACCCCGCTCTGTCTTTAATATTGCCCTGTCGGTTTTTATTGCCATTACAATGCCATGCTCTTCTACCATGTTTTTATGATACCATGCTTAATTATTATTTGCAAATCAAACCTATTTTGGATATTTATAATATACAAATGAATATTGTAAAATCAATCTCATCTCCTAAAATAACCGTTATTGGTGTAGGGAATCTTTTGTTAAGGGATGAAGGGGTTGGAGTAAGGACTGTTGAATATATCATAGAAAATCACCTGCTCCCTGCTGATATAGAGGTTATAGACGGAGGCACAGGGGGCATGAAGATTGTTTCACTCATCCAGAATACAGATTATCTTATTATTATAGATGCGGTTAATGGCAGAGGCATGGCAGGTGATATATGCAGGTTGACAATTAATGACATAAGTCCAATGGTAAAGCAAAAGAGAACACTTCATGGGATAGGTATGCAGGAGGTGTTTTCCTTATTACAACTCATGGGAGGGAAGATGCCTGAAACTATTGTAATAGGTGTGGCACCGATGGACATATCTTATGGTGATAAACTGAGCCCAAAAATAAAGCGAGCGGTTCCAAAGATTGCTGCAAAGGTTATAAAAGAGGTGAAAAATATTCAGGAAAGGTGTTTGTAAAATATGCATACAGTTTCTATTGCCCGAAGCATAGTTGAGACAGTAAAAGTGTATGCTGAAAGAGAAGGCATAAAAAAAGTAACCAAGATAGGGCTTGCAATAGGGGGGTATTCCTGCATAGAGCCTTCATCCATTTCCTTTTGTTTTGATATAGTAAAGAAGGATACAATTGTAAAGGATGCTGTTCTTGATATAAAAAGGGCTGCAGGAGGGGACGATATAAAGGTGGTGTATATAGAGGGAGAATAATAGATGTGTCTTGCTGTGCCTATGAGGGTAAGAAGGATTGAGGATGGTTCGGGTATTGTTGAGTATAATGGTGTGGAGCGTAGGGTTTCCACCCTTCTCATAGATGGAATAAAGGAAGGTGATTATATCCTTGTCCATGCAGGTTTTGCTATTTCCATAGTTGAAAAGCAATGGGCAGAGGAAATAATCCATCTCATGGAGACATATATAAGTGGATGAAGTCCTAAATCTTTACAGTGATAAAACTGTAGTAAAACAACTGCTTTCTGCTATAGATGCGGTTTCTATCTGTCGTCCTGTTAAAATCATGC
Source organism: Deltaproteobacteria bacterium (assembly GCA_016223005.1). Lineage (NCBI taxonomy): Bacteria > Pseudomonadati > Myxococcota > Myxococcia > Deltaproteobacteria bacterium. The sequence goes on from JACRPW010000040.1 coordinate 34,617, forward strand.
ATGTCTGCGGCACACATGAGAATACAATTTCAAGGTTTGGGATAAGGGAACTCCTTCCTGAACAGGTTAAAGTGATAGCGGGTCCCGGGTGTCCTGTGTGTGTTTGTCCAAGTGAGGATATAGATATTGCAATAAGGTTGGCACTGGATAAAGGGGTGATTCTGGCTGCCTTCGGAGACATGCTCCGTGTCCCATCTCCACACGGCTCACCCATGGATGCAAAGGCAATTGGTGGTGATATTCGGGTTATCTACAGTCCGTTTGATTCTATCAGAATAGCAAAGGAAAACCCTGATAAAGAGGTTGTCCTTTTTTGTGTTGGTTTTGAAACCACCGCATGTGGAATAGCATCTGTAGTTCAATCGTCTAAAGAAAAGAACTTAAGTTTTTTAATGTCTAACCGCCTTATACCACCTTCTATGGAATTCCTTCTGGGTGTGGGCGACCTTTATATAGATGGTTTCATTATACCGGGTCATGTAACAGCAGTTATGGGTTTAGATGAATACATGATTTTTCCAGAGGCATATAGAATGCCTGTTGTGTCTGCAGGCTTTGAGCCTGTGGATATCCTTTTGGGAATACTTATGATATTAAAACAGATAAAGGATAAGAATGCCCGATGTGAAAATGCGTATAAAAGGGCAGTAAAGGAAAAGGGTAACCCAAAGGCAAAAGAGATGATGACACAGGTTTTTGATGTAGTTTCAGCATACTGGAGGGGGATAGGGAGGATTCCAAGGTCAGGTTTTATTCTAAAAGAGAATTATAGAGAAAAGGATGCCCTATATAAGTTTGGTGTCTCAAAAAATAAATCTCATATAGATTTACACCCGGGTTGTTCCTGCCACCTTATAATGACAGGGAAGATAAGCCCTCCTGACTGTTCTCTTTTTGAAAGTTCATGCAATCCTCAAACCCCATATGGTCCATGCATGGTGTCTTATGAGGGAACTTGTAATTCATGGCATAAATATAGAAGAAGTAAGGGTGTAAAACGGACTTTTCATTAGCCTGCTAATGGGATGTTATGAGGATAAGAGAACAGCACGGTATGATTACACAAAGATTTGCCCCATTTATCCATAAAGCAGGATTTAATATCCCGCTTGCAATAGACTTGGGCATTAATAATGCACCAACAGTTTTTGCAGCAGGTGCTGAATTAAAGGCTGCCTTTTGTTTAACTAAAGATGGATATGCTATACTGGGTCCAACTATAGGTGACATGAGAAGCAAAGAGGCTATCATCTTTTATAAAGAGGGCATGAAGGATATTATAAAGGCTTTTGAGATAGACCCTGATATAATAGCCCATGACCTTCATCCTAACTACTGGACAACACAGTTTGCCAAGCAGATTTCAGATTCAAAAGAACCACCTATCCAAAGTATACAGGTTCAGCACCATCACGCGCATATTGCATCCTGCATGGCAGAGCATGGTATCAGGGGAAATGTTCTGGGTGTTGCAATGGATGGAACATCAAATGGTCAGGATGGAAAGATATGGGGAGGAGAATTTTTAATTGCAGATGAAACTGATTTTGAGAGGTTTGCACACCTTGAATATATGCCGATGCCCGGAGGTGAAATGGCAATAAAAGAACCTTTTCGGATGGCGTTTAGTTATATTTATCATACATTTGAAGGGGGTTATGGAGCAGAGATTGAATTTGCTAAAAGATTTGACCAGGGGGTTTTAAAGACATTTATAGACATGATGCGAGGTAAAATAAATTCTCCTCTTACATCAAGTTGCGGCAGGCTCTTTGATGCAGTATCCTCTATTATCGGTATAAAGGATATTATAACATTTGAGGGTGAGGCAGCTATATCAATGGAAAGGGTTGCGTCTGCCAATGTATCAGGTTCTTATGGATTTGAGATAAAAGGGTTTAATCCATATATCATAGATGTAAAGCCTATGATAAAAGAGGTAGTAGAAGATGCAAGTAAAGGCAAGGCAATATCTGATATAGCAGGCGCTTTTCATAATACGATTGCAGATATAATATTGGCAGTTTCAAAGAATGCACGAAGGGATAAATCTATAGACAGGGTTATTCTTACAGGCGGTTGCTTTCAGAACGCACTTTTGTTGGGAAAGGCAGTGCCAAGACTTGCAGATAACGGGTTTCATGTATTTACACACAGGGTGGTCCCGCCAAATGATGGGGGGATATGTATTGGACAGGCACTCATAGCATCTTCAATGGCAAAAGGCATATAAAAATTCTCTCTAATATGATTGTTTATTCTCCAGCAAAAATAAATCTCTTCTTAAAGGTCTTAAAAAAGCGGGATGATGGCTATCACGACATTGTTACAGTTATGCAGCCTGTCTCTATTTATGACGAAATATCTCTTAAAATAACAAACGGAGAGGGTATTGTAGTTACCTCTGATAACAAGACCATACCGCTGGATAAAACAAACCTTGTATACAAGGCAGCCGATGCCTTATTAAGTTATACAAGACTAAAAAGGCATGTTGCTATTAAAATCAAAAAAAGAATTCCTGTGGCGGCCGGATTGGGGGGCGGAAGCAGTAATGCAGCAACTGTCTTGACAAGTTTAAACAGCATGCTTTCAACAGGACTCCTTACAGATAACCTCTTGGAAATAGGGGCAGAACTTGGATCAGATGTGCCTTTTTTTATACATGGAGGTTCAGTGATTGCCGCAGGCAGGGGCGAGAAGATTGAAGGAATAGAAATTCCGAAATTCTGGTATATTATTATAAACCCAGATTTTCCCGTGTCAACAGCATGGGTATATGGAAATTTACACTTGACAAATAAACAAGGGAATATTAACATTCTTCACTTAAAAAAACTTTTAAAAAGTTGCACCATAGAAGATATTTTAGAAAATGACTTGGAGGATGTTACTGTAAAAAGGTATCCTCAAATTGCAGAAATAAAGTCTTTTTTGAAAAACATTGGTGCAAAGGGTGCGCTTATGTCAGGGAGCGGGCCAACGGTTTTCGGGGTATTTGAAAATAAAGAAGCAGCAGAAAGCGCCTTTATTCGCATAAAAAACGACCCAATGTTTAAGAACATGGCTGTTTTTGTGGCGCAAGGAATAGAATAAAATCAAAAATCAAAAGTCAAAAATCAAAATGACAAATCAAAATATAAAGATTAAATACCTTAATTTTGATTTTTAATATTTGAATTTTAAATTTTCTTTATTTTGGGGCGTTGCCAAGCGGTAAGGCACAGGGTTTTGATCCCTGCATTCCCAGGTTCGAATCCTGGCGCCCCAACCATGAAAGCGGTTTAAACGGTTTAAACAGTTTAAGCGGTTTAAACGGTTTTTAAAACTATGCTTGATAAACTTAAAATATTTACAGGGAATTCCAATATTCCGCTGGCATCAGAGATAGCCCGATACCTTGATGTGCCTCTTGGTGAATCAGAGGTAAAGAGTTTCAGCGATGGTGAGATATGCGTTGAGATTAAGGAGAGTGTCAGGGGTATGGAGGTTTATGTTGTCCAGTCTACCTGTCCTCCGGCAAACAAGCATTTAATGGAACTCCTCATCATGCTGGATGCATTAAAAAGGGCATCTGCCTATGCAATAACAGCGGTAATACCATATTATGGTTATGCAAGACAGGATAGGAAGGTTGCGCCAAGAACACCCATCACTGCAAAATTAATAGCAGACCTGATTGCCACAGCGGGTGCAACACGGGTTTTATGCGTAGACCTCCATGCAGGGCAGATACAGGGGTTTTTCAATGTGCCTGTTGATAATCTCTATGCAACGCCTGTGATTTTGGAATATATCCATAATAATTATAAAGATGATGTGGTGATTGTATCGCCGGATGCAGGTGGTGTAGAAAGGGCAAGGGCATTTGCAAAGAGGCTTGACACCAGTTTTGCAATTATTGATAAGAGACGACCTGCCCCAAATATTGCAGAGGTTATGAATATTATAGGAGATATAAAGGATAAAAAGGCAATACTTCTGGATGACATGATAGATACTGCAGGGACAATTACCCTGGCTGCAAATGCACTTGCTGAAAAGGGTGCAAAAGAGGTATATGCCTGCTGCACCCATCCTGTTTTTTCAGGTCCGGCAGCGGACAGGTTAAGAAAGTCAGCAATAAAAGAAGTTGTGGTAACAAACACGATACCTTTAAACAAAGAGGCATCAACACTAAATAAAATAAAGACACTCTCTATTGCCCCGCTTTTAAGTGAGGCAATAAAAAGGATACACTATGGAGAGTCAGTAAGTTCGCTGTTTGTATAGAAACAGGCGATAGGCGATAGGTGATAGGCAATTGGGTAAAATCAGTAACCCATAACCTATAGCCCATTGCCCATAGCCTGTATTTTTAGGAGGAGACATGGAACAGATTGAATTAACAGCCGTGATGAGAAATGGTGTTGGTAAAGAGAAGGCAAAAAAACTCAGACGGGAAGGATTGGTGCCTGCAATACTCTACGGCCCTGTAGTTGCAAAGGCTTTGTCATTATCTTTAAATGGCAAGGATCTTAAAAAGGCATTATCAACAGGCGCAGGATCCAATGTCCTTGTGAACATAAAGATACAGGATGACAAAAAGAAAAAAAGGGTGGTTATGTTCAGAGGGTTTCAGAGAGATGTTCTCACACGAGAAATCATCCATGCTGACCTTTATGAACTGGTTATGGATCACAAGATTGCTGTAGATGTGCCTGTTCATCTTGTTGGCAAGGCAGAGGGTGTAGCAATGGGAGGTATTATCCAGCAAGAGAGTAGGACATTGAAGATAGAATGTCTGCCGAATCAGATACCTGATAAGATAGATGTTGATGTTACCAGTCTTATAATCGGACATTCTATCCATGTAAAGGATATTACATTACCGCAGGGTTTAAAGATAGCAGGCGACCCAAATCAGACTATAGTCCTTGTAGCTGCACCAACTGAAGAGGTGGCAGTAAAGACCGCTGAAGAGATACAGGCTGAACTGGCAAAGTCGTTTGAAGAAAAGGAAAAACCAGAAGAAAAGCCTGTCCATGCAGGCAGTAAGCAGGGAAAGGAAGAGGAGAAGAAGAAGTAACTGGCAATGGGCAATAGGCTAGCGGCAATAGGAAAAACCTATAGCCCATCGCCAATAGCCTATAGCCGAATTTTATGTATCTTATTATCGGTCTTGGAAATCCTGGCGCAAGATATGAATTTACAAGGCATAATATAGGGTTTCTGGCTGTTGATTATATTGCAGATAGTTTTGACATATCTTTAAACAAAAAAAGCCGCAAGGCAGTCTGGGGGAAGGGCTGTATCTCTGGGAAAGAGGTCATCATTGCCAAGCCTCAGACATTTATGAATCTAAGCGGTGAGGCTGTAAAATCCCTTGCTGATTTTTTTCATATAGAAACAAAAGATATTATTGTTATATATGATGATGTTGACCTTGATTTCGGGACTGTAAGGATAAAGAAAAGCGGCGGAAGCGGCGGACACAGGGGCATGGAATCCATAATCGGGCAATTAGGGACAAAAGACTTTCCAAGGATAAGATTAGGGATAGGAAGACCTGAAAAACAGGGTCAAGGGGCAAGGGGCAAGGGGCAAGAAGATACAGCCGATTATGTGTTAAGTCCGTTTAGTTTTGAAGAAGAAGAAAGACTGCCTGAAATATTTAACAGAACAAAAGAGGCAGTTGTGACAATATTAGAACACGGTGTTGAAAAGGCAATGAATAAATTCAATAAAAATAGGCAATAGGCAATAGGCTATAGGCAATGGGGCGATATGTTTTAACCCATAGCCTATAGCCCATGCCCATAGCCTGTATTCATTAAGGAGGCAACATGCAGCAATTAGTTAGTTTTGCGCCGCTCTTCGGTGCAGCAGGTCTTGTTATGGCATTCCTGATATACGGTTACATCAAGAAACAGCCTGACGGCAATGAAAGGATGAGGGAGATAGCCGGAATGATTCACGACGGGGCTATGGTCTATCTCAAAAGGCAATACACAATCATTTTTGCATTTATTGCCCTTGTCTTTATCCTTCTGTCAGTATTTATAAATTGGCAGACAGGCATTGCATATGTAGGCGGTGGAATATCATCCATGCTCGCAGGCTTTTTCGGCATGAAGGCGGCAACAAAGGCGAATGTCCGAACTGCGCAGGCGGCAAACCTTTATAAACCCAATACTGCAAGGTCTCTATCCATTGCATTCCTCGGCGGCTCTGTCATGGGGCTTTCCGTTGCAAGCATCGGGCTTATCGGTGTGGGAATATTTTTTCTGCTTTACGGAGATCCAAAAACCGCTGCCATAATAAACGGCTATGCTATGGGCGCATCCTCAATTGCCTTATTTGCAAGGGTCGGCGGCGGTATATTTACAAAGACAGCGGATGTAGGCTCTGATTTGGTCGGCAAGGTTGAGGCAGGCATCCCTGAGGATGACCCAAGAAATCCGGGCGTTATTGCAGATAATGTCGGAGACAATGTCGGCGATGTGGCAGGTCTTGGCGCGGATATATTTGAATCCTATGTAGGCTCTGTTGTCGCAACAATTGCAATAGGCGCAACAGCGCTTGCAGGCTCAAAGGTTGCAGAACTTGGTTCTGCAATGGCTCTTATGTCTTTGCCGATTGTCCTTATAATGGCAGGGCTTGTTGCATCTATAATAGGTATACTATCCATGAGCATACTTGAAAAATATAACCCTGCCGCAGCGCTTCGTTATGCAACATTTATAGCAGCAGGACTCTTTTTAATCTTCGGCTATGCAGTGGTTTACTTCCTTGATGTTAATAACGGGGTTTACTGGGCAGTGTTTTCAGGATGTGTCGGCGGCATTGCAATAGGGCTTTTAACAGAGCATTATACATCAGCAGGACCTGTTGAAAGGATTGCGCAGTCAAGCAATACAGGCGCTGCAACAAATATCATAACAGGTCTGGCAGTAGGGCTTGAAAGCACGGCGCTTCCTGTGCTTGCAATATGCGGAGCAATATTTATAGCAAATTATACAAGCGGTATTTACGGCATAGGCGTGTCAGCAGTCGGCATGCTTGCGACAGTAGGCATAATCATGAGCGTTGACGCATACGGACCAATTGCAGACAATGCAGGCGGCATATCAGAGATGAGCCATCTGGGAAAAGATGTTCGGGCGATTACAGACTCGCTTGATGCGCTCGGCAATACGACCGCTGCAATAGGAAAGGGTTTTGCAATAGGCTCTGCGGCATTGACTGCGCTTGCGCTATTCTCTGCATACAGTCAGGCAATAGTTGCAAAGACAGGCAAGGCATTTGATATTATTATAACAGACCCAAATGTTGTTATTGGTTTGCTAATAGGCGGCATTTTGCCGTTTTTCATCGGCGCGCTAACAATGACATCGGTCGGCAAGGCGGCATTTAAGATGGTAAATGAAATAAGGAGGCAGTTCAGGGAAATTCCCGGTCTTCTTGAAGGCAAAGAAGGCGTCAAGCCTGATGTTGCAAAGTGCATTGACATATCCACAAAGGCAGCCTTGACAGAGATGATAATACCGGGCGTGCTTGCGGTTGTAGCGCCTGTATTTGTCGGTTTTATCCTTGGCCCTGCTGCACTCGGCGGTATGCTGGCGGGTGCAACAGTTACAGGCGTGCTCCTTGCCATATTTATGGCGAACGCAGGCGGCGCATGGGATAATGCAAAAAAGTAGATTGAAAGAGGAAATCTTGGCGGAAAGGGCTCTGATGCGCATAAGGCAGCAGTTGTCGGTGATACAGTAGGAGACCCGTTTAAGGACACATCAGGTCCAGCAATGAATATTTTGATAAAACTTATGAGCATAGTTGCGCTGATTATTGCGCCGCTGTTGATATAGGGGTGGGGTGTGGGATGTGGAAAAAGATTTTCCTACCTCCCACTTCCCATTCTTTTATAAAGTTTCTTCAACTCCTTTTCAAAAGGCTTTTTTATAGCGCCCTTTTCTGTGATTATAGCGGTAATATACTTATTAGGTGTTACATCAAAGGCAGGGTTTTTTACCTTAATATTATCAGGTGCAATCTGTACATCCTTTATATGAGTAACCTCTTTTATATCCCTTTCTTCAATCGGGATTTTATCTCCGTTTTTAAGTTTCAAATCAATTGTTGAAAGAGGGGCTGCAACATAAAATGGTATCTTATGCTCCTTTGCTAAAACCGCAACTGAATATGTGCCGATTTTATTTGCGGTGTCGCCGTTTGCAGCAATCCTGTCAGCGCCTACGATTACTAAATCAATAATGCCTTTTTTCATCATATACCCTGCCATATTGTCTGTTATAAGAGTTGTATCAATGCCGTCTTTCATAAGTTCCCAGCAGGTTAGTCTTGAACCCTGTAAAAAGGGTCTTGTCTCATCAGCAAATACCTTTATCTTTTTACCTTCTTCTACTGCTGCCCTTATAACCCCGAGCGCTGTTCCATATCCAGCAGTTGCCAAAGCCCCTGCATTGCAGTGCGTTAAAACAGTATCACCATTTTTTATAAACCTACTGCCGTGTTTACCCATCTGTCTATTTATTTCAATGTCTTGTTCATGGATTGTCTTTGCCTCTTGGATAAGTCTTTGTTTTAGTTCCTCTATATTCAGTTTTGGATTTTTCCTTACAATAGATTTCATCCTCTCAACTGCCCAGAAGAGGTTTACTGCTGTTGGTCTTGTGGACGCTATGACCTTGCAAATCTTATCAAATTCTATGCAAAACCCCTTTTTATCTTTTGCATCTATATCCTTCGCACCAAGGGCAATGCCCATTGCAGCAGCGACACCAATTGCAGGCGCACCACGGACAACCATCTCCCTTATTGCTTCTGCCACATCAAGAAAATCAGTATATGTCCTATAGACCTCTTGAGCGGGCAGAAGCCTTTGGTCAATCATAATGACACTATTATCTTTCCATTCAATAGTCTTAAACATTTCTTTTAATCCTTGTAAAACCCGATGTTCCAATAACCTCAATATCTCCCAATATATCATCAAATAAAAGGTTTATACCCAGGGTATCACTTGATATATGTCCTGCTATTACAACATTTACATGATGTTTTTCAGCCTCTTTTTTATGGTCTTCACCTATATGCATACCTATGATTGTCCCTACTCCTGCGATTGAAAGTTTTTCAAAGATATTTTTACTCCCGCCTGTCCCGCCTGTCATGTCAACAAATACCTTGCCTGCCTTTCTTTTTTCTGAACCAATAAAAATCTTTGGTCCTGTCTTTTCACCCCTTGCCTTTTCATACTCAGGGATATCATACAGTATATCCATTATATCAGAAACCCTTTCAGGCTTTTTCTCATCAAAGATTTTCTGAAGAAATGATGTTACGGCATTATCAGTTGGGGTATGTATGCACATGAGAGGAATATCCAAAAGTCTTGCTGAATCAACTGCCCTTGTATGATTTACAGGCATCATCCTTCTTTCAACCTCTTTAATCCTTTCCTCCATCAAATCCTCTGCCACATTGATAGGGACACCATACTTTAGAAGTATCCCTGTCTGCATACCCATTACCTCATATAATGCTGCCATTGCCCTTCCCTCAGGGTGGTGTGCAATAATAAGGTCAATAGCCATACCCTTTCCCCTTAATCTGTCAGCAAGGAGAACCTCACCAACCTCCATGTCAATCCCTACAAACGCTGTTTTTACATCCCTGTCCGTCCCGCCATAGAGGATTCTGGTATCAGCATACGGGTTTGTAAGCCGTTCCATGTCAAAATATTTCCTTTTTGACTCTTTTAATTCCTCAAATTCCTTTTTAGCATTCTCAAGTTCTTTTAAAACCTCTTCCTTGCCCCTTGGGTCAAGTTCAATCCCCCGTTTTACAGCCCTTTCGTAAATCTCTCCTATCTTCAAAGCAACCTCCTTATTGCATCTAATTACTATTACTATTGGCACTTACTTTAATTGGTTAATCTCACTCTCCTCTGTTGTTAGGTCGTAGAGTTTATAGACCATTTTATCAATCTCATACTCAAGGGCGGAGGTGTCTAAAAAATTAGAAGCGTCCCGAAACTTTTGCATGGGGCTTGACATAGGGATATAAAAAGCATAGGTTCATCCTAACATAGAGAGAAACAAAGGAGGTGAACCTATGGAGTTTGAGATAGAACTCACACTCAAGGTAAGTATAAAAGACCTTGAGACCAATGTCAATGAGATAGTCAGATTTTAAAAAAAATAAACTTGCAATATTCTGGCAAAGCCTGTAAATTTTGAAGTGTTGCGAGGGTGGCGGAACTGGCAGACGCGCTGGACTTAGGATCCAGTGGGCAACCATGGGGGTTCAACTCCCCCCTCTCGCACCAAAATAAAAAAGACTTTAGACATAGGAGAACCATGAAGGTATCTATTGAGGATTTAAGTTCGGTCAAGAAAAAGATTGTAGTAGAGATTCCATCAGAAGATGTAAAAAGGGCAGTTGATGATGAATATAAATATCTTCAGAAAAATGCCAATATACACGGTTTTAGGAAAGGGAAGGTGCCAATAGAGGTCATTAAGAGGCATTATGGAGAGCATATAAGAACAGAGGTTACATCCAAACTTATAGACGATTCTTATCCTAATATAGTAATAGAAAACAAGATACAGGTCGCAGCCCGACCAGAGATAGAAAATATAGGTGAGATAAAAGACGGGGCATCTTTAACATATACAGCAATAGTTGAGGTAAGACCTGATGTTAAGATAGAAGGCTATAAAGATATAAAAATTAAAAAGGAAGATGTGCCTGTATCGGATAAGGAGATTGATGATACGATAAATATTTTAAGGGAAAGACACGCTGTATTTAAGGATATAGAAGGCCATAATGAGGCAAAGGATGGGCATCTTGTTTCAGTAGATTTCAGCGGCACAATTGATGATAAACCAATAGATGGCGCTGATGCCAAAGACTATTCCTTTGTAATCGGCTCTGCAACACTGCTAAAAGATTTAGAGGATGCCGTAGTCGGGATGAAAAAAAGCGATGCGAGGGATGTAGATGTAAAATTCCCGGAAGAATACAAAAATAAAGAGATTGCAGGAAAGACCGGTAGATTTAAGGTTTTATTAAAAGATATTAAGGAGAAGATACTCCCTGATTTGAATGATGAATTTGCAAAGGATGCTGATTGTGAAAACATGGAACAGTTAAAGGAAAGGATGAAAATAGATTTAGCCCGATATAAAGAAAAAACCGAAGAGGAGAGGATAAGAAAAGAGGTAATGAAAGAACTTATTGACAAGAATAAGTTTGAAATCCCGCGGTCCCTTGTAGAGCATTATTACCGCTATCTTATCGCACAGGCTGCTGAAAGGCTCAAAAAGGGTATTATTTCAAAAGAAGATATGGGACTTTCTGTTAATGAGTTTAATGAAAAATATACTAAACTGTCAGAGGACCTTGTCCGGCAGGACATTATTGTGGATTCCATAGCAAAAGATGAAGGTCTGGATGTTTCAGGTGATGAGGTGGATGCAAGGATAAAGGAACTCGCTGACAGTGCAAAAGAACCCATTCAAGCATTTAAGGCAAAGATAGAAGAGGAAGGCGGGCTGAATTATATAAAAGAGAGCCTGCTGGAAAATAAGGTGTTTGATTTGATATTATCAGGTGCAAAATAATTTTTGACTTTTTGATTATGGAGGGTGAACATGACTCTTATACCAATGGTTATAGAGCAGACAGGCAGGGGAGAAAGGGCTTATGATATCTATTCAAGGCTCCTTAAAGAAAGGATAATATTTCTTGGCACAGCAATTGATGACGACCTTGCAAACCTTATTATTGCCCAGTTCCTCTTTCTTGAGTCAGAAGACCCTGAAAAGGATATAAATCTATACATAAACTCACCCGGCGGGATTGTCAGTGCAGGACTTGCCATATACGATACAATGCAGTATATAAAACCAAATATCTCAACGATGTGTGTTGGACAGGCAGCAAGTATGGGTGCATTACTCCTTGCAGGCGGCACAACTGGCAAGAGATTTGCATTACCTCATTCCAGGATACTTATACATCAGCCCCTTGGCGGTGCACAGGGGCAGGCAACAGATATAGGCATTCAGGCAAAGGAAATCCTGCGTATAAGGGAGCAGTTAAATACCATCCTTGCCAATCATACAAAACAGCCGGTTGATAGGATAAGTGTTGATACAGAAAGGGATTTTTTTATGACTAGCCAGCAGGCAAAAGATTATGGTATAATTGACACAATAATTGAGCAGAGGGTATGATAAAGATAACTCAAAAATCAAAAGCATGCCCCTGAAGGTAGTAATCAGGGGTCAAAACTCAAAAGTAAGGTGAAAAACTATTTTTTGATTTTTTTGTGCAGGAGATTATATGATGGACAATAGAAGAAAAGGTAATGGAAAAAATCTGACATGCTCATTCTGCGGCAAGAGTCAGGGTGAGGTTAAAAAACTCATAGCAGGTCATATGGTGTATATCTGCGATGAGTGCATTGAATTATGCAATGATATTATTGCAGAGGAATACCAGAAAGACCAGTTCAGTTATAAGGAATCAAAGTTACCGAAACCTTTAGAGATAAAAAAGATACTTGATGAATATATTGTTGGACAGGAAAAGGCTAAAAAGATACTTTCTGTGGCTGTCCATAATCACTATAAAAGGATTGAGAGTAAGGTAAGTCTTGATGGGATAGAACTTCAAAAGAGCAACATCCTTCTTCTGGGACCAACTGGTTCAGGCAAAACCCTTCTTGCACAGACCCTTGCAAAGATATTGAATGTCCCATTTACAATCGCTGATGCAACAACGCTTACAGAGGCAGGCTATGTAGGGGAGGATGTAGAAAATATTATATTGAATCTCCTCCAAAATGCTGATTATGATGTAGAAAGGGCGCAAAAGGGCATTATCTACATAGATGAGATAGACAAGATTTCAAGGAAGGGAGACAGCCCGTCAATAACCAGGGATGTCTCTGGAGAGGGTGTTCAGCAGGCACTCTTAAAAATCATTGAAGGGACAATGGCAAGTGTGCCTCCAAAGGGCGGCAGAAAACATCCCCAACAGGAATTTCTCCATGTGGATACAACAAACATCCTGTTTATATGCGGCGGGGCATTTTCAGGGCTTGAAAATGTTATACAACAGCGGCTTCAAAAAAAGGCGCTCGGATTTGGCGCTGATATAAAAAAGAATGGCAAACATATAAACGAGGTGCTTCATAATGCAGAGCCCCATGACCTTTTAAAGTATGGTCTCATACCTGAATTTGTTGGAAGACTGCCTGTTATTGCTGTATTGGATGAGTTGGATGAAAAGGCGCTGATAAGGATATTGACAGAACCGAGAAATTCCATTGTCAAACAATACCAGAAACTGTTTGACCTTGAGAATGTAAAACTGAAGTTTACGGATAGTTCCCTTACGGCTGCTGCCAGAGAGGCTATGAAGAGAAAGGCAGGCGCAAGAGGACTTAGGGCTATCCTTGAAAATTCAATGCTTGATATTATGTATGAACTCCCGTCTCAGGAAAATATAAGGGAATGTATCATCAACGAGGATGTTATAACAGGCAGCGGACTTCCGATTATTGTATATGAAAAAAAACAGGCAATAGGAGAGGAGTAAAATAGCGAGGTTTTTAATCGCTATTTTACGGAAGGGGTATAATATATGTTGTTTAAGGGAAGTAAAGAACAGGATGCTTCTCAAAAGGGAGGGGAGATTATGGTTTCCCTTATGCCACTGCGGGATATGGTAATTTTTCCATATATGGTTGTGCCTCTTTTTGTGGGAAGGGAAAAGTCTATAAATGCCCTTGATTTTGCTATGTCGCACGGCAAGGGCATTCTACTTTCTGCCCAGAAAAAGGCAAAGACTGATGAGCCATTAGAAGAGGATATATATGATGTAGGCACCCTTGCCTCAATCCTTCAACTTCTTAGGCTTCCTGACGGCACTGTAAAGGTGCTTGTAGAAGGCAAAAGGCGGGCAAGGATAAAGGGATTTCTCTCATCCAGAAACTGCTTTATGGTCAAGGCAGAAGAACTTGCTGAAGTAGTCGGTGACCCTCTTGAAACAGAGGCAATAACAAGGAATTGCTTCAGGGCATTTGAAACATATGTAAAGTTAAACAAAAATATACCCCCTGAAATGATAATGTCCGTATCTTCTATAGATGACCCATCCAGACTTGCAGATACAATTGCTGCTCATCTTTCAGTAAAGATATCTGACAAACAGGCTATCCTTGAGATTGAAAATACAGGACAGCGGCTGGAAAGATTATATACCATGCTGGAGGGTGAGATTGAAATACTTGAGATTGAACAAAGGGTAAAGACACGGGTGAAAAAACAGATGGAAAAATCCCAAAGGGAATACTACCTTGGGGAGCAGATGAAGGCAATACAAAAGGAACTTGGTGAAAAGGATGAGTTTAAGAATGAGATTACAGAACTTGAAGAGCAGATAAAGAATAAGAAGATGAGCAAGGAGGCTTCAAAGAAGACAAAACAAGAATTTAAAAAACTGAAACTCATGCCGCCTATGTCTGCAGAGGCAACGGTTGTGCGGAATTATATAGACTGGATACTTTCCCTTCCATGGGCAGAGGTTACAGAAGACAAAAAAGATATAGATGAGGCTGAAAAAATCCTTGAACAAGACCATTACGGACTCAAAAAGGTCAAGGAGAGGATACTGGAATATCTTGCTGTTCACAGCCTTGTGGATGAAATGAAGGGTCCTATACTTTGTTTTGTTGGTCCGCCAGGGGTTGGCAAGACATCGCTGGGGAGGAGCATTGCAAGGGCGATTGGAAGAAAATTTGTCCGCATATCCCTTGGTGGTGTAAAAGACGAGGCGGAAATCAGGGGACACAGAAGGACATATATAGGTTCAATGCCCGGCAAGATTATCCAGTCTTTAAAAAAGGCAGGTTCTAATAATCCTGTGTTTTTGCTTGATGAGGTTGACAAGATGTCAACAGACTTCAGGGGCGACCCAGCATCAGCACTCCTTGAGGTCCTTGACCCTGAGCAGAACCATACATTTGACGACCATTATCTTAACCTTGATTATGACCTCTCAAAAATCATGTTTATAACCACTGCAAACAGTTTAAATGGAATTCCATATCCACTCCTTGACAGGATGGAGATTATAAGGATTGCAGGTTATACAGAACAGGAAAAACTGCATATAGCAAAAAAATTCCTTGTACCAAAGCAGTTAAAGACACATGGACTAAAAGGGGATAATATAGCCATATCAGATGGCAGTATACTTAATATTATAAGACTGTATACCAGAGAGGCAGGTGTCAGGAACCTTGAAAGAGAGATTGCGTCTATTTGCAGGAAACTGGCAAAGACAGTGCTTAAAAAAGGGGGGGATACACATATAGATGTTAATCAGAGGGGTATTACAAAATACCTTGGCATTCCCAAATATCGCTATGGTATCGGCGAGGAAAAGGACGAAATCGGAGTTACTACAGGGCTTGCATGGACAGAGGTTGGCGGTGACCTCCTCTCAATAGAGGTTACATTCATGCCGGGTAAAGGGAAACTAACGATTACAGGCAAACTTGGGGATGTGATGCAGGAGTCTGCTCAGGCTGCCATGAGTTATATCCGTTCAAGGGCAGATGTGTTCGGACTTCCAAAGGATTTTTACCAGAATATAGATATACACATCCATGTCCCTGAGGGTGCTATACCAAAAGATGGTCCATCTGCCGGCATTGCAATGGCAACATCCATTGCCTCGGCACTTATAAAGATACCAGTTAGAAAAGATGTGGCAATGACAGGTGAAATCACACTTCGCGGCAAGATACTGCCAATAGGCGGATTAAAAGAAAAGATCCTTGCAGCCCACAGGGGAAATATAAAAACTATTCTTATACCAAAGGATAATGAAAAGGATGTAAAAGAGATACCTCAAAATATCCGCAAAGATATAGAGATAATACTTGTTGGGCATATGGATGATGTCCTTAAAAATGCACTGACTGTAGAAAAACCAGAAGATATATTTAAAAAGGACACGGGAAAAGGTGAGGTGTATGCAGGGGATGTTACCAAAGAGATTACAACAGACAATCAGATAGTTGTCACCCACTAATTGGGAGTTGATTTGATAGTAAGTTTAAACCCCTTGACATTGCATTATAATTATGAAAAACTAAAATAACTACTGCGGGGTGGAGCAGCTTGGTAGCTCGTCGGGCTCATAACCCGAAGGTCAGAGGTTCAAATCCTCTCCCCGCTACCATCTAAAAATTCTTTATTTTCCAATATATTAGAGGCTATCAGGGTCTTTCCACTGATGGTCTCTTTTCTTTTAACAGGACAGTGGTTTAAAGCCTGTCCCCTCTCATAATCAAAAGGTCTTCATCCATTGGTTGTTTTCATTTCCCGCAGCACTTCTTATATTTTTTCCCGCTCCCGCATGGGCATGGGTCATTTCTGCCGACCCTTGGGACAACATGAACTGGTTTTGGTTTTTCATCCCTGACCCCTGACCGCAAACGATTATCAATCGTTTGCCTCTTGACCCCTGTTTCCATTTCACCTCTGCCAAGAACAAACTGCTGTCTTCTCCTTGTCTCTAAACCTGCAACCTGTTCCTCGCTTGCAATCTGAACCTTAAAGAGCCTTTCAGTAATCTCTGCCTTCATCCTGTAAATCATGTCAGCAAAAAGGTCAAAGCCTTCTTTTTTGTATTCATTCAGTGGGTTCTTTTGTGCATATCCACGAAGCCCTATGCCTTCCTTAAGATGGTCCATTCCAAGGAGGTGGTCTTTCCATAGTGTATCAATAGTCTGAAGCATCACAACCTTTTCAAGATGAGAGAAGATTTCATCTCCTACAGCATCCGCCTTTTCTTTGTAGGATTTTTTTGCATTAATTGCAATTACATCAGCAAGTGCCTCTATTGTAGGAACCTCATCAATATTTAATTTCATGTGCATTGCAAACTGCTTTAATACCGCATCCTTTACTGCCTTTATATCCCATTCTTCAGGATGTGTCTTTTCATCTATATAGGTAAAGACAATATCGTCTGCAAGTTCATCAGTAAATTCCGTAACCAGTTCCCGCAAACCCTCTTGTTTAAGTATCTGCCTCCTGTAATTGTAAACAACAGTCCTCTGCTGGTTCATTACATCATCATATTCAAGAAGGTGTTTTCTTATATCAAAGTTATGCGCCTCAACCTTTTTCTGCGCATTTTCTATTGCCTTTGAAACAAGGCGGTGTTCAATCGGCACACCCTCTTCCATACCCAGTTTGTCCATTATGGATGAAATCCTCTCGGAACCGAATATCCTTAACAGGTCATCTTCCAGCGACATATAAAACCTTGACGAACCAGGGTCGCCCTGCCTTCCTGAACGTCCTCTTAACTGGTTGTCAATCCTTCTGGACTCATGCCTCTCTGTGCCTATGATATGCAGACCTCCAAGTTCAATGACCTTTTTCTTTTCTTTTTCACAAGTCTCTTTTGCTGATTCATATGCTGCCTTATATTCAGGTGTTGTGTCATCCTTGCCTGCCTTGCTATCAGCCATAAATCCGGGGTTGCCGCCCAAGATAATATCAGTGCCTCTGCCTGCCATATTAGTTGAGATGGTTATTGCCCCAAGCCTGCCTGCCTGCGCAATTATCTCTGCCTCTTTTTCGTGGTGTTTTGCATTCAGGACATGGTGTTTGACACCATGTTTTGAAAGAAGGGCTGAGAATTTCTCAGAGTTTTCTATTGATATTGTGCCAACAAGAACAGGTCTGCCTTCTGCATGCCATTCTTTTATCTCGTTTATAACAGCATTGAATTTTTCCTTTTTTGTCTTGTAAATAACATCAGGCTTGTCAAACCGTATCATTGGTTTATTAGGAGGCATGACCATAACCTCCAGTTTATATATTGCATGAAACTCTGCTGCCTCTGTGTCTGCTGTTCCTGTCATGCCTGCAAGTTTATTATACATCCTGAAATAGTTCTGGAATGTGATTGTTGCAAGGGTCTGGTTTTCATTCTCTATTTTTACATTTTCCTTTGCCTCTATTGCCTGATGAAGCCCGTCGCTCCACCTCCTGCCCGGCATGAGTCTTCCTGTAAACTCGTCAACAATTACCACCTGTCCGTCTTTTATCATGTAATCAACATCCCTTTGAAAAAGATGGTGCGCCCTAAGTCCCTGATTTACATGATGAAGGGTTTCAATATGTCTTGGGTCATAGAGGTTGTTAATGTTTAAAAGTCCCTCAACCTTTGCAACGCCGTCTTCTGCAAGCATAACCTGTTTGATTTTTTCATCTATTGTAAAATGTGTGTCCCGTTTCAGCCCCGGTATTATCCTGTTTATGGTATAGTATTTTTCTGTGGATTCCTCAGCAGTCCCAGAAATGATAAGCGGTGTCCTTGCCTCGTCAATCAAGATTGAGTCAACCTCGTCAACTATTGCAAAATTCAAATCCCTCTGCACATAGTCATTTATGTCAAACTTCATATTGTCTCTTAAGTAGTCAAAACCAAATTCATTATTTGTGCCGTATGTAATGTCAGCCCTGTAAGCCTCCTGTCTTGTGCATGGTCTTAAATGATAATGTCGGGCGTCTTTACCGGGGAATGCAGGGTCATAAAGAAAGGATTCGTCATGCTGGATAACTCCGACTGATAAACCGAGATGATGATATATAGGACCCATCCACTGGGCATCCCTTTTTGCAAGGTAGTCATTGACAGTAACAAGGTGGACGCCATTGCCTGTAAGGGCATTGAGATAAATCGGAAGTGTTGCAACAAGGGTCTTGCCTTCGCCTGTCTTCATCTCAGAAATCTTTCCATTGTGCAGAACCATACCACCGAGCAGCTGGACATCAAAATGCCTCATATTTACTTTTCTCTTTGATGTCTCCCGGACAACTGCAAAGGCTTCGGATAAGATGTCATCTAGGGTTTCACCATTTGACAGGCGGTCTTTGAATTTTGGGGTAAACTCTGAAAGTTCAGCATCAGTGAGCCCTGCGATTTGGGGTTCAAGGGAATTTATCTTCTCAACTAAGGGCTGAAGTTTTTTGAGTTCCCTTTCGTTTTTACTGCCAAAGATTTTCTTTAATAAGAGTCCAAGCACAAAATTATCTCCTTATGGAATAAATAACAGTTGAAAGTCAGCATTTTTATATCACACCAAAAGGCAATTATTCTACCTCAAAATAAAAAACCCTATCTGATGTTTAGTCAGACAGGGTTTTTGAAATATTCATATTTTTAAGGCGCTAATCCAGTATGTATTTATGGGGATTTACAGGAACTCCGTTCTCAAGTATCTCATAATGCAGATGCGGCCCTGTAGTTTTGCCTGTGTTGCCTACTGCGGCAATCTTGTCACCCCTTTTTACCCTTTTCCCAATACCAACATATATCTCAGAGAGATGCCCGTATTTGGTAATAATGCCGTAACCGTGATTTATCACAACATTTTTACCAAAGCCAGGGTCGTCCACCCTGTCAACCTTTAAGACAATGCCGTCACCAGGTGCAACAACAGGTGTGCCAACAGTATTGGATATATCTAATCCTTCATGCTTATCTTTTAAGCCTGTGAATGGCGAGGTGCGGTAACCAAAGCCCGATGTAATCCAGCCCTGGACGGGCATTATACTGGGTGTGGAGGCGAGTGTAGATGCCTGTTTTAACAGATGGGCATGCAGTTCATTGAAACTTTTTTCCTGTTTTTTAACCTCTTCACTAATGAGGCTCATATCTGCCTGCATCTGTTTTATGAGATCGTCTTTAGCGCCCTTTGTAGATGGTAATATATCTTCATGCGACGGTCCTCCGATACCAAGATACTGTCCCTGTCCAACTGGCGGCTCAAGATTGGTAATGATACGCAATTTTCTGTCAAACTGCCTTAATTTATTTATTTGCAGTTCCAGATCTGACATCTTTGTAGAAAAGGTTTGTAATTGCAGTTTCTGCTCAATATTTTCTTTCCTGAGAACCTGATCTTAATAAGATTTCAATTTGAGCCGGGTATAGTCGTATATAAAGAAGGAAACTGTCAAAAAAAGGATGGAAAAGGCAGATAAGACAACCCTTCTGTTTAAAATAGGGATTTTAAACTTTTTAATCTTTGAAGGGTTTTCTGGAACAATAAAAATATTAAAGGATTTTCTTTTCAAAATATGAGCCCCTTATCTGATATATTCAAACTGTAAACTGTAATTGTATTATTGCCATGACGAAATAGCATGAAATTTCTACTATTGTCAAGGGTTTTTTAATATTTTTTTTTTAACAAATCTCCTTTATCATCCCTGCCAGCAGCGGTACCATTATTTCGTGATGGCCTGTCAAAGTATATCCCCTGCCGCCTTCTTTTGTTGGTCTTTTCACCACATTTGTTAAAGGACGATAATGCTGGATAAAGTCCATGTTGACTGTGGTAAAGTCTTTAACATTATATCCAAGGTTTCTTACAAGTGTGAGCGCCTTTAGAAAGACCTCTGGCAGAAGAACAGCAGAGCCTATATTCAGATAAACCCCGCCCTCAAGATTTGCCACAACACCTGCAAAGAGTTTAAAGTCCCTCTGACTCCCTTCACCTGCTGCCTTTCCGTCCATCTGCGGATGGATATGGATTATATCTGTGCCGATTGCAACATGGACAGTTACAGGTATCCCAAGCCTTGCACCTGCTGCAAGGATGCTTAAATCCTTATACGGATACTTTGAATTTTTTATGAGTTCACCGACAGATTTCCCGATTCCCCATCCCTTTTTCACACCACTTTTTATGGCACTATTCAACAACTCACCTGTCTCCTTTGACATGCCGAATTCACCACTTCCAATCTCTGCATCCACATCCTCGCTTGTCATGCCTGCATAGGCAATCTCAAAGTCATGGACAATACATGCTCCGTTCATTGCAAGGGCATTTATAATACCCTGTTCCATTAAATCTATAATTATAGGTGATAAACCAACCTTAATTACATGGGCGCCAATTCCTACTGCAACAACATTGTTGTTTTTATGGGATTTGACAATCGCTGATGCAATCTCTCTTAAATTTTCTGCTGCCATGATATTTGGAAGGGAGTTTAGGAAATCATTGAAGGTACTGCCTTGTAAGATGGGTTTTGCAAAATCATTGATACTAACTTTGCTTTTTCTTGTTTTTAGAGAATATGTCCTAATCCCTTTTAATGAAATAGGTTTTAATCGTTTCAATCTTTATCCACCTCGTGAAAGATAATATGGTCAACCAGTTCGCATATAATGTGACTGACAGTTATATGAACCTCTTGTATGCGGGGGGTGCAGTCAGAATCCACATTTAAAAGTATATCCAGCATACCAGCCATCTTACCGCCGCCCTTGCCTGTAAGTCCTATGCTCTTTATATCCAAATCCCTTGCTACCTTTAATGCCTTTATTATATTTGTAGAATTACCGCTTGTTGAAATCGCAAGTATGACATCACCCTCTTTTCCTATTGCCTTTACCTGTTTTGAGAATATTTGAGAAAAATCATAGTCATTTCCAATACTGGTAATAACTGATGTATCTGTGGTAAGGGCGATAGCGGGTAATGGCGGCCTTTCTATCATAAATCTGTTTACAAATTCACCTGCTATATGCTGCGCATCTGCAGCACTCCCACCGTTCCCGCATATAAGGAGTTTGCAGTGGTTTTTGAATGCCTCTGCAACGAGTCTTGCAGCATCTATAATAAGGTTAGTATTGTGCTTGAAAAATGCCTCTTTTGTTTCGATACTTTCCCTGTAATTTCTTTTAATTATCTTTTCCATGCTGCATCCCTCTGTAAAAGTCGTGAATATTTATGAATGGAACATAGTCTGGTGCCCCCGAGACTATTCGAACGTCCGGCCAACAGATTAGGAATCTGCTGCTCTGTCCTGCTGAGCTACGGGGGCATGGATTTTGCTATTTAAAATCAATAGGTTGTATAGTTAAATTTTAAGCATATCGTGTTCTCTTTCTTCCTATGTGGGGAATATTAAACATTTACCACATCCTTGTCAAATATTTTTATTATGTAAAATTTTTCTTGACAGGGAAATAAAACTAGTCTATATTTATTCCAAGATTAGAATAATCCTAATTTAGGACGATATGCTATGAAAGAGTTAATCCAGAAATACAGAGGCAAGGGTCTTAAACTTACACCTCAGAGGCTTGCCATATTAAAGTTTCTGGAAGGCAATACTAACCACCCTACTGCAGAGGATATATTCAGGCAAATTAAAAAGACCTATCCGACCGTTTCCTTTGCAACAGTTTATAATACCCTTGAGATTTTAAAGAAAAAGGGAGAGATTCTGGAGATAACTATTGACTGGGACAGAAGGCATTACGACCCAAATACAACTATGCACCATCACATTATCTGCGTAAAATGCAAAACAATAGGGGATGTGTTTGAAGACTATTCTGAGGCATTACTGCTTCCTAAATATATAGTTGATGAATTTAAACCAGTAGGAAACCATATAGGTTTTTACGGCGTTTGTAAAAAATGCCGGAGGAAAGGAGGATAATATGGAAAGTGCAAATGTAATCCAGAAAAAGGAATTCAAGGAAGAAGGGGTGAATAAGGTAACATATATAAAGACAGACCAGATAGTGGCAGATACTTATTATTTTAAGCCTAATCAGGTTCTTGCATATCACAGACACCCTGAAGGTGACCAGATATTCTTTGTGCATGAAGGAGAGGGCACATTCTGTCTTGATGATGGCAAAGAAGAATGTCTTGCACTTCAACCGGGTGTTATTGTTCTTGCACCCAAGGGCGTATGGCACAAGATAACTGCAAAGACTGAATTTGTTGTGTCCCAGTCAACAAGACAGCCAGCAGGGATGGAACCGAGGAAATAAATTGACTATCTACTATTGATGAATGAAGAATTGTTTTTCATCTGTCTATCTTCAATAGTAAATCTTTTGTCACCTCAACATCTTCAACTCCATAAGGGGTAATATGAAAGGTTGGCGGGTCCATCCTGTTTGCACATGCGCCAAAGAGGAAGCCTCCATCTATCAGTGCATTAAGTCTATCCTTGCTCAATCCCCGGAGCACAGGGTCAAAGGCAGCGCCCGACCTTCTAATAATTGTTATCCCTTCTACATCTTTTTTAAGAAGGTCTCCAATATCTGTTGGCTGAAGCTCTTCAATCCTTTCAGTAGATACCTTGCCGCTGAAAAGTTCAACTTTTTCTCCGATAACCTCTATGGGTTCTAATACTGTTGCCTCTTTTTTCTCCTCTGCCATGGCATCCTTCGGCATGATTAGGATGCTGAAAAATGAAAAGAAAAGTAATGCTGCAAAAAATACTACAATTGACATTTGAATTTTTCTCATCTTTCTTGACCTCCTTTTTTGATTTTTTTTATTAGCACAGGCATAAAGCCCCATATCAAGTATGGGGTGGCTGCCGCTTCCTGCTTCCTACCTGTTATCACATCACTTCATCTCATCACCTCATCTCATCATCTCATCACCTCCTTGACTCATAAGGGTTTTTCTGATACTCTTTAAAGAAAATGGAGGATAAAATAATGCCGAGAACCATAGAAGCAATATATGAAGATGGCGTCTTTAAGCCCGTTAAAAAGGTAAAACTCTCCGAACATGAGAGGGTAGAGCTTACTATTAAGGGGTTTAAGCATAAGAAAAAATTCTTGTGGCGTGGCGCCTTGAAGGGCAGAGAGGAAACATCCGTGGAATTACAGCATAAAGCGAAAGAAATGTGGTAATGCCTTATGTATCTTGTAGACACCAACATATTCCTCGAAATTCTCCTTGAACAAAAGAGGACTGCAGAATGCGAATCGCTTTTTGAAAAACTGCAAGAGGGCGAATTGACTGCTTTTGTAAGTTCTTTTACCATGCACTCCATTGAGGTAATTATGGAACGGACAGGACAGAATGACCTATTGCTTGAATTTCTTGAAGATGTTGATTCGGCAAAAGGGTTAAAGAGATTAGACACATCAACCCTCGATGAATTAGAGGCTTTGCAAATCAGCAAAACATTAAATCTTGATTTTGATGATGCGATACAATATTTCATCTGTAAAAGCCATAATATGAAAATCATCAGTTTTGACCGACACTTCGACAATAAAGGTATAATGCGTATAGAACCAAAAGATATTCTTTAATAGTGTTTTCCCCCAGACTCCGCTGTTTGTTCTGCCTCATTTTAAAAATAAAAAAGCCGATAGAAAATAGAAACAGGTCTTTAGACCTGTTGAATTAACCGACCTAAAGGTCGGTTTCTACATCTATCGGCTCGCTGGCTGGCTTTTCGGCTCGCTGGCTGGCTTTTCGGCTCGCTGGCTGGCTGATTAGTCTGTGTTCTTATTCAATATGAGTTTGTCGTTCTTTGTAAGGAGCAATATATACCTCTTTTCTTTGTAAATAATATTAAGCGGAAGGTTATTTTTATCAACGGCAATCTCTTTTTTAGAAATATCAATCTCTGCTTTTATTTTAGATATATTCATATCACTCCAACTTAAAACTTATATCTATCTCCATTGCCATCTCTTTACCCTTTAATTCATCAGGTCTCGGATTGAACGGGGCTGCCTTTGCTATTGCCTCGCATGCTGACTTGTTCAAGACATCGCAGTGGCACGGTCGGATAACATTTACATCCTTCACGCTGCCGTCAGGCTGAATGGTAAATTTGACGCCGACAACCCCTTCAAAACTCCTCTGCCTTGCCCATCTTGGATAGAACTTTGCCCTTTCAATTTTTGTCCTGACCATAGTTTTGAACAACTTTAGTTCATCCCCTGTGGTTTTTCCTGTGCCTCCTTCTACTCCGTATTTTGAACCACCTTCTTCTGCTGTTTTTGATGCAGATGCATAGTCGGTGCAGGTATAGGTTGTGAAAAAGATACTGGTGGAGGAGGTAATGGCGGTGGAAGAGGTGTTTCCACCTTTGGCTCTTCCTTTTTTTTAAGTGGCATCGGAGGCTGCTCAACCTTTGCCTCTTGCGCCTTAACCTCTTCTTTTTTTTCAATAGGAACAATTTCCTTTTTTACTTCTTCAACTTTTTCTTCGCTCTTTTTTTCTGGCAGCGGTTTGGGCTCTTCCTTTTTCTCAACAATAGGTTCTGGCAGCGCCTCTCTTTCTTCAGACAGAAGTTTGGGGTTCTCTTTTTTTTCAACAATAGGCTCTGCAACAGCCTCTTTTTCTTCAGGTATCTTTATAACCTCTATAGGTGTTATATCTATTAAAGTCTCTTTTACATTTGGTGGATATGCCGCAATGGAAAACAGCATCACGCTGTGAAACATAATGGATATGATAAACTGTATTTTTAGGTTATGAGGTTTCATATTCTATATTCTTACGGAACACAAACACGGTTCACGGTCTTTTTTTCTCTTTTGTCGCTATCGCAAGTTTTGTTACGCCAGAAAGTTTTATTTCATCCATTACCTCCACAACCCTGCCGTGCATGACTTCTTCATCAGCATTGATAATCACAAGCGTTTCAGGGTCTTTTGAAGCCTCTGCAACAAGCGTACCGCGCAGTTCCGGGATATTCACCTCTTTTTTATTGAGATATACCTTGCCATCTTTTGCTATGGTTACATTTACATTTTCTTGAATGTCTTTCTTGACAGCAGAAGCCTTCGGCAGATTCACAGGGAGACCTCTCATAACACTCATTGAGAGCGTTGCTATCATAAAAAAGACCAGAAGGAAAAACATGGTGTCTATCATCGGGATGATTTCTATGCGAGCCTTTTTCTTTGTTTTTATAAATGACCTTACTCTCATATCAACCCCTTTGCAGATGACTGCCCGCAGTCTCTGTCACATGTGAAACAGCCATGCCTGTTTTTTTCTGTCTAACTAAAATCAGTTCAAGTCTTGTTGCATAGTATTCCATCTCCTCAACGGTCTTCTCGACCTTTGTCAAGAAAAAGTTGTATGGAACAAGAGTTGTGATTGCAACGGCGAGTCCTGTTGCAGTAGCAATCAGCGCCTCTGCAACACCCCCTGTAACAGCATGCGGCTGGCCGAGCCCTGCAAGGGACATAATATCAAACGACCGAACCATGCCGATTATTGTGCCGAGAAGTCCGAGAAGAGGCGCAAGGGTTATTATCGTATCCATTGCAGGAAGGTATTTTTTAATCTTGATTACCTCTTCTGTTGCAATAGATTCCATTGCAATGCTTGCCCCCGCATGGTTTAAGCGGGGGTCTGCTGATGGGTTTTTGTTTTCAACACCTGCCGCAAGCATTGTGATTAAAGATGATTTGCTTGCCCTTGCCTTTTCCATCCCATCTTTTTCTTTGCCTGTCTCAATAAGTTTTAGAAATTCTAATGCGGAAATACCTTTTCTCTGTCCAAACCAGAATAAAGCCCTGTCTATCATAACCGCAACAGATATAACAGAGCATAAAATCAGCGGCGCCATCACAAAACCGCCCTTTGCTATGATTTCAAACATTAGAACCTCCCTTATTAAAAACAAATAAAAAATCAAATATTAAATATTAAAATTAAGGAATTATTTTTATTAAATTTTTACATTTTGATTTGTCATTTTGCATTTTGCATTTTGATTTTTGAATTTTCTATTGACCCTATCTTTACCACCGTCTTTGTAAACCTGATTTCCTCATATGACCATGCAATAAGAATATTGTCATCCCTATCAATTGCAACCACAGGGTCGTGGGATTTCCTTACCCCATCGTTAATCTGCACTGGTTCCGAAAGGGTTTCACCATCAAGGTATCTAAAGAAGATTCTGCTGTAAACAGGCGTTGTCTCTTCCCATATGAAAAACACTTTCCCTTCTCTATTTACAGCAAGTTTTGGATGGTCAGGAAACCCAGACAGGCGAGACGGCTGTCCTAATGAGTTTACCTGCATTCTTTTTGAAAATGTCTTTGCATTATCATTTGAAAATGCAAAGTAAACTGAAGGCACACCTTCTGCTCCCTCTGTGTACCATGTGATGTAAAGAAAACCATTTTGAGCAGTTCCTAATGAAGAACCCCTGTGCGGACATCCTGCAATCGCCCATTTGTCTTCGCTTACAATAGCAGGCACAGAGAAAGTCCTGCCATTGTCTTTTGATGCTGCAACTACCATATCCCTGATGTCTCCTCCTTGCTTAATGCCCCCGATAGAGCCATTCGAGGGCAGGTCCGCAGGGACAGGTCTGAAAACCTTTCTCCATGAGGCATAAACATTTCCTTGAATATCTGATGTTATGGCTGCCCTGCAGCACGGGCAGGTATCTTCATCAAGTTTTATATTTTTCTCAAATGTCTTACCGCCGTCAATTGACCTTGCATAGTATGTTCCGGTAGTGCCTGCTTTTTTGCTGTGTGCCAAAATAAGAGGATATGAGGCAGCAATCCTTGTAAATTTACTATTACTGGGGACAGATTTAAAATCTGTCCCCAATGCCCTGCCGTCAAACCAGACAACATGTATAGCGCCGTCTTTTCCAACCGTCATATTTTCAAAACCCCTTGAGGCAGTTGATTTGTCATCATTAACAATTACAGGTTTTTGAAATCGCAGTCCTCCATTAATAGAACGGCTGAGTAAAATATTTGAGCCTCTATTTCTTGGTGATGACCACAGAACATATAATTCATTGTTTACACCAACGGCAATTTCAGGATTTGCATGGACGCCGTTCATGCCCATTCCCCTTGGGTTTACCCTTACCGCACTAGCACTGGGGACAGATTTTAAATCTGTCCCCGCAGCAACATAGATATTTACACCATCAGCATCCTCTCTTGCCCATGCTATGTATATCCTGCCGTTGCTGTCAGATGCAATTGAAGGGGACGACACTTTCTTGTCAGGATGACTTATGCTGACAGATGGGCTGAACATAACATCTGCTGCCAGACATAAAGTTGTATACATTATAAAAAATGCCGCGAAGAAACAATTTGAAATTTGAAATTTGAAATTTGAAATTTTCATAATCTATTTCCTCCAATGGTATGTAATCCCTGCATAAAATGTCCTCGGCATGCCCGGGTTATATGAGGCAGAACCGCTGGATGACTTGGATGCGCTTTCAGCATAGAGTTCGTCAGTAACATTCATCGCCCTTGCATAAAGTTCCCATGACTTATTTAATTTATACAATGCCCTGATATTCAATAAATCGTGCCCCTCATACTGTTCAGTATTCGCATCGTCAAGCCAATACTTGCCAAGTTTTAGCCATTCCAATTCAACCCTGCTTCCACCCAAAAAAGAAGGTTCATACCACAAA
>JACRPW010000041.1 GCA_016223005.1 Deltaproteobacteria bacterium
CGTTTAAATTGGTGAGATACGTAAGATGATTGTAGAAAGCAAAGGGTGTGAAGCGATAGAAATCCGAGAAATACAAGATGACGATATAAATGATTTGTTCAACTGGAGAAATCATCCTGATGTTAGAAAAAACTTTTTTAATTCTGACCTAATATCATGGGATGAACATGAAAAGTGGTTTAAAGCGAAAATAAAAGATTCGTATACTTCAATTTATATCGCCTGTTCTGGAAAAGATAAAGTCGGCTCAATAAGATTTGAAGATAAAAGCGATGTGATAAAAGTGAGCATCATGCTTAATCCTGACTTTTTAGGCAAGGGGGTTGGATCTAGTGTTATCAGGATTGGAACGGAGAGGTTTATAAAAGAAAAGAATCCAGATAAGCCTATTCATGCTGAAATTAAAAGAGAAAATATAGCCTCTATAAAAGCATTTCAAAAAGCTGGGTTTAAGGAAAGCCATGTTACATATGTTTTTCCTTGATTACAGTTTTGCAATAGAGCCAAATGACCTTAACCCGAAAAATGCATTTGAATATTTATTGCTTTTTTAGGTTAAAGAAATGATTCGTGGGAAGATTTAAAATGAAATCAGACATTTCCAAAGACATTTGTACTGTTCTTATTACAGGCGCAGGCGGAGCAGCGACTCCAGCGATGATTGAATTATTACGTAAAAAAAAATACAGGGTAATTGGCGTAGATAGCGATCCTTTTGCAATTGGTCTTTATGTCGCTGACAAGGGCTATGTTATTCCCGGAGGAATGTCCCCTGATTTCCTGCCGGTTATAAGGAATATCTGCAGGAAGGAGTCAGTAAGAGCAATAGTCCCTTTAGTGGATGAAGAATTAATCTCATCTTTTGAGTTAGAGCAGGATGGGATAATCGTTCTCTTACCAAAACAAGAATTTGTGGCAATGTGTTTGGATAAATTTGTCCTTATGAAACGATTAAACGCTGTGGGTATATCTGTTCCAGAAACAAAACTCGTTACTGAAGGATGTACAGGTATTCGTTTTCCCGTAATAGTTAAGCCGCGCAGAGGGAGAGGGAGCCGGGGGATTGGGATTGTAGATTCTGAAGAGAGTTTAAACTCCTTTTTAAAAGCAAGTCCACATGCGCCCAATGAACTTCTTATACAGGAATATATAGAAGGAACTGAATATACTGTTTCTGTCGTTGTATGGAGGGATG
The DNA here is from genome assembly GCA_016223005.1 of Deltaproteobacteria bacterium. Classification (NCBI taxonomy): domain Bacteria; kingdom Pseudomonadati; phylum Myxococcota; class Myxococcia; species Deltaproteobacteria bacterium. The sequence goes on from JACRPW010000041.1 coordinate 1,196, forward strand.
GGGAAGTCCAATCTGTGGTACCAAAAGAGATTATTTTAAAAAAAGGCATTACAAGGATTGCTGTTACGCGCAGAAATCCCAAGATAGAATCTTTATGTATAAAAATACAAAAACAATTAAATGCCGATGGTCCATTCAATGTGCAGTTGAGAGTTGATGCATTAAGTGGCGAACCATTTATATTTGAAATTAATCCGCGCTTTTCAACAAGCATTTCATTGACTATAGCATCTGGTATTGATGAACTGGGAGGCTTGATGTCCCAAGCGCTCTATGGTAGAAACAGTGAAAAGTTCGGAAACTGGCAGCCGGGTATTGTCATGATTAGGAAGACTGTAGACGAGTTTATGAGCGAATCTGATTTCCATTTCCTCAAGACAAAGATAGTGGAAAGGGTGAAATGATACTTGTAACTGGGGCAGGGGGATTCCTTGGAAGTCATCTCATGGAGCATTTTAAATCCACGCGGCAGAACAATACATAACTCTCGGTGTTTTGATATAAAATGATTAACGAAATATCAGGAATTGTAAAAGAAGTTGGCAATCTGCTTTTAAAATGGCGTAATAATGGAATTATTGAAGGTCAATGGGATGGTTCACAGTTTAAAGCCAAAGTAGATCAAATGGCTCATTTTGCATTAACCGAGCGGTTAAAGAAGATATATCCGGATATTCCAATAATCAGCGAAGAGGATATATCTTCGCATTATAAAATCAGACCTGAAATTTATTGGATTATTGACCCAATTGATGGGACATCAAGTTTTGTTGAAGGTTATGAGGGTTTTGTTACCCAGATATCTTTAATAGTAAAAAACCTCCCTGTGCTTGCAGCTATTTATGCCCCTCTTTTAGAGCTGCTTTATACTGCAAAAAGAGGTCATGGAGCATTTCTTAACAATGAAAGGCTGGCAACTCTCAAGAATAAGGAACCTAAAATATTGATTGATAATTATCCTGAACCACGGGGAATCGCCCGTGAATTATATAACGACTTATGTTTTGCCCGATATATAGAGTGTGGGAGTATTTCATTGAAAATATGTAAAGTCGCTGATGGAACCGCAGATGTTTTTTTTAAAAATGTAACAGTGAAAGACTGGGATATTGCTGCACCTCACTTGATTCTGGAAGAGGCAGGGGGTGTCTTGAAAGATAATAAAGGCGAAGAAATCAGATACACTGGAGATTTTACGCATAAAGGAATCGTAGCTGCTTCATCTGATAAAACAATCTTGCATATTGTTTTGTGTTATAATAATTTGAAAAGAAAGGAATGTCACAGTGAAAATACTTATAGTTGCTGCTCATCCTGATGATGAAGTTTTAGGCTGCGGCGCAACTATAGCAAAGCATACAAAAACAGGTGATGAGGTGCATGTAGCTATTTTTGCAGAAGGAGTAACAAGCCGCGATGAAAAACGTAGCCGCGAGAAAAGAAATACAGATTTATCACAACACTTTGCCAACGAAGTTAAATGCCCTTCAGCGTATAAGTCTGAAATGGAGCCCTGTCCGCACGCCCGCTCTTTAAAGGCAGTAGAACATCTGGCTAGGTGGATGGGGGCTTCTGTTGGTATGGAAGAGGCTGAGGCATTTTCGTTAGGCAGAGTGCTGGGTTAGGGAGAAGCAATGAAAGAGATAATTATAGGCAATAGGACAATCGGTCTTAATCGGACACCTTTTGTGATTGCAGAGATGTCGGGCAACCATAATCAATCTCTGGAGAGGGCGCTGACAATTGTTGAGGCGGCAGCAAAATCAGGGGCACATGCTGTTAAGATTCAGACATACACGGCTGATACCATAACTATTGATATTGAAGAAGGTGAATTTTATATTGATGACTCTAATAGTTTATGGAAAGGGAAATCTCTATATAAACTTTATCAGCAGGCTTATACCCCATGGGATTGGCACGAACTTATTTTTAAGAGATGCAGTGAACTCGGATTGATATGTTTCAGTACTCCTTTTGACGAGACTGCAGTTGATTTTCTGGAAGGGATCAATGCACCTGTATATAAAATTGCCTCATTTGAAAATAATCATTTACCTTTAATTCGCAAGGCAGCATCAACAGGAAAGCCTTTAATTATATCAACAGGTATGGCAACGATTGCAGAACTTGATGAGGCAGTGAGAACTGCAAGAGACGCTGGTTGTAGGGATTTAATCTTGCTGAAATGCACGAGCGCCTATCCGTCTTCGCCTCAAGATTCCAATATCCTGACAATTCCTCACATGCGGGAACTTTTTCAATGCCAGGTCGGCTTATCAGACCATACCCTTGGAATAGGTGTTGCAATTGCAAGCGTTGCATTGGGAGCAACTGTCATTGAAAAACACTTTACATTATCACGTGCTGACGGCGGGGTTGATTCAGCATTTTCAATGGAACCTCATGAGATGAAACTTCTTGTAGAAGAAACTCACAAGGCATGGCAGTCGTTGGGTATAGTTAGTTATGCTCTTACTGAGAAAGAAAAGGCATCCATTAAGTTTAGACGTTCTATTTATGTAGTTGAAGATATGAAAAGCGGAGACGAGTTTGCTCCAAGTAATACAAGGGTTATCAGACCCGGCAACGGACTCCATCCAAGATACTATGATTTCCTTTTGGGTAAAAAAGCGAGAAGAAATATTAGGAGAGGATCTCCTTTAAATTGGGAAATGGTCCAATAAGATTGGAGGGTGAGCAAAAGTATTATGGCAGAAGTGAGTAGATTTCTATTAGACTGGATAATCCCAATGGGATTCAGAGAACTCATGCGATGGAGGGAGTTTAAACAGGGAATTAAGACTGCCTCCAAGGATTCAGATATCCTGTCACGAAATAAAAAGTTCCATAATTTATATGCGGGAAGGCGATGTTTTATAATTGGAACTGGACCATCAATTAGCAGGCAGGATTTGACGCTTATTAGCAATGAGATTACTATAGTTATGAACCACTTCCATGAACACCCAATTCTTGAAAAATGGCAGCCAACATTTTATTGTGCAGGTGATCCACTATCTAACTATACCCCGGAAGAAACAAAATATATAAGTAAAGTTGCTTCTAAAATTCATCCGCAGGCATATTTTCTTCATTTGTCTTTAAAGGATATGATTGTTAAGAATAAAATGTTTCCCATAGAAAATACATACTACTTAAAATTTTTGGGATCGCCCCATGAGTGGGCGAGACTTAAATATAATTGGAATTTGAACGGTGCGGTGATGGATATTTTAACCACAATGCATATGGCAATTATAGTTGCGCTATATTTAGGCTGTTCGCCGATTTATCTCATTGGTGCAGACCATGATTGGCTATCATCCAATACACACATGAAACATTTTTATACCAATATGGATGGGAATGATTTTAAAGGAAGTTATAAATATGCATTGGAATACACCCTTGAATTATGGCAGATTCATGAGGCGCTCAGGGATGCCGCCCTTGCACGAGGAGTGACTATTTATAATGCAACAGACGGCGGTTTTCTGGATGTTTACCCTCGTGTAGATTATAAAACTCTGTTTTAACAAAGACCCTGAAGTCACAAGGGGATATTTATGATTACCATTTTTACAACCACTAAACCATTTATAGGTCAGATGAAAATCAACCAGATTAATGCGATTACGAGTTGGAAGATGCTGCATCCTGATATTGAGGTTTTAATATTTGGGAAAGGTGAAGGTAGAGAAGGTATAGAAGATGTGGTTAAGGAATTTTCTTTATTGCATATCCCTGATGTTGAAACAAGTGAAAGAGATATGCCCCTTATCAGTTCAATGTTTGATATAGCGAAAAGGAGAGGTCATTATAATATTCAAATGTTTATTAATTGTGACATTATTCTTGTGGACGATTTTTTACCAGCATTAAGAAGGATAACAATGGATAGATTTCTCATGGTAGGTCAGCGATATAATTTGACACTTGACAGACCAGTCAATTTTAAATCTCCTTGCTGGATAGATGATTTAAGAAAAGAGTGTAAAGAAAAAGGAGAGATTATGGATGTATGTGGTATAGACTATTTTACATATCCAAAAGATATATGGAAAAATCTTCCGCCTATGGCTGTTGGGCGGCCTGTTTACGATAATTGGCTGCTATATAACTGCCGTCGGTTAGGTATTCCATTAATTGATGTCTCCAATCATGTGCTGGCAGTGCACCAGAATCATGATTACAGTTATTATCCTGGTGGCAAGCAGGGTATTTCTACTGGAGCGGAGGTGGAACAAAATCGCAGGTTAGCCGGTGGAAAGGATAACTATTTTACAATAAGAGATGCGGATTGGGTATTAACTGATGAAGGACTAAAAAGGAATTATTGCCGCGGCGATATCTTGAGGTATATGGATGTTTATGCGATTTTATATCCTGACAAATTTGGTTGGTTTAAAAAAATAACTTATCTGATGCGTATGCCGAGAGAGATAGCATCATACTTGTACGGGATAACATTTAAACCGCTGGTCAAAAGGATAAAGGATGGTAGAGAAAAGGCAGGTAGAGTTATACAATAACAGTCAAAAAAGATGGATAATTATGCTGACAGGGCAACCCATTAGGGTTGCATAATGCAAGGCTAAGGCATTGCCCTACATCTACTTATTTTCAACGTTCACTATAGATGTTTACCCTCGTGTAGATTATAAAACTCTGTTTTAACAAAGACCCTGAAGTTACAAGGGGATATTTATGATTACCATTTTTACAACCACTAAACCATTTATAGGTCAGATGAAAATCAACCAGATTAATGCGATTACGAGTTGGAAGATGCTGCATCCTGATATTGAGGTTATAATATTTGGGAAAGGCGAGGGTATAGAAGATGTGGTTAAGGAACTTTCTTTATTGCATATCCCTGATGTTGAAACAAGTGAAAGAGATATGCCCCTTATCAGTTCAATGTTTGATATAGCAAAGAAGGTTGGTAGATATAATATTCAGACACTTATTAATTGTGATATTATTTTATTAGATGATTTTCTGCCAGCGTTAAAAAATATACCTGTGGATAGATTTCTCATGGTAGGTCAGCGATATAATTTGACACTTGACAGACCAGTCAATTTTAAATCTCCTTGCTGGATAGATGATTTAAGAAAAGAGTGTAAAGAAAAAGGAGAGATTATGGATGTATGCGGAATAGATTATTTTGCATATCCAAAAGATATATGGAGAAATATCCCCCCCATGGTTGTTGGACGGCCAGGCTACGACAACTGGTTATTATATTATTGCCGTCAATCGTTTATCCCGTTAATTGATGCTTCCAAATGCGTGCTGGCAGTGCACCAGAATCATGATTACAGTTATTATCCCGGTGGCAAACAGGGTATTCGTTTGGGGGTAGAGGCAGAACAAAATCGCAGGTTAGCCGGTGGAAAAGACAATTTTCTTACAATTAGAGATGCCAATTTTATACTAACGACAAAAGGATTAGAGGCTAATTTCTGCCGTGGAGATATTGTAAGATACCTTGAAGTGCTTGCGATTCTGAGGCCTCAAAGTTTCGGATGGTTGAGGTATGTAGTATATAGTCTCCGCTTGCCGAGAGAGATTCTATCTTTTATTTATAGGATAACTCTTAAACCAATAATGTTAAATATTTCCAAGGATAAGAACAGGAAAACATAATGGGTGACAGAGAAGAATTATTTACAGGATATTTTGATTCAATTTTTGCCAGTTCTAATCTTTTAACTCCTTTGGGGTATGAAAATTACGCGAGAGAATTTGATTCGTACTACAGCAGGTTTTTACCAGAAAGAAAAGATAGTCTGATACTTGATATTGGCTGTGGTACAGGACAATTTCTGTATTATCTTAAGAAAAAGGGGTTTGAAAATTATCAAGGGATTGATGTTTCATACAGCCAGATAGAATTTTGTAAAAACAATGTTACTCCAAATGTTGAAGTAGCCAATACCTTTGAATTTCTGGAAGATAAGATAAATACCTATGACATGATATCTGCCAATGATGTTATTGAGCATATGCCTAAAGATACGATTATAAATTTTTTGGAGCTGATATATCAAGCATTGAAACCCGGTGGTATGCTGTTATTAAAGTTACCTAATATGAGCAATCCATTTGCCCTTAATGCAAGATACAGGGATTTTACCCATGAGTGCGGTTTTACAGAGAAAAGCATCTATCAGGTTCTGTATGTAGCAGGTTTTCGGAATATCAATATATATCCATCTTTAACACACGATAGGTCAATAAAGGGTCTTATAGGTAAGATATTGATTTCGATATTTCACCGGGTTTTAAGAAAACTTTTCTGGCATCAGGGATTTACAGCCCCTGAGATATTAAGCAGCTGTCTTGTTGTCATGGCAAAAAAATAAGAAAATTATGAAGATACTTTTAAGTACCTGTCGTAATCCCCATTTTGCCACTCTCTCAGAATATATAGAAATTGCATTAAAGGCAGCAGGCGGTGATATATTATTTTTTAATGACATGGATTTTGTTATCCCCGGCAGGATAAGAGATAGCATGTCCTATCTGCACAATTTAGATTTAAAGAGGATAAATAGGAAACTTATTTCAGCAATCAAGTCGTTCAAACCTGCTCTTTTTCTTGAGGTTGGAGGACATAGAATACTTCCTGAAACCATAGAATATATAAAAAAATGTAGGGTAAAAACAGCCTTACTGACCATTGACGCTCCAAGGGATTTTGACCCTGTCGCTAAAACAGCGCCATACTATGATTTTATATTTACAGGGGGTTCAGAGGCATATGAAATCTTAAAATATGCGGGGGTAAAAAATTTACACTGGCTTCCATTTGCATGCGACCCTGATTTCCATAAGCCGATCGTATTAACCGAGGAAGAAAACCAGATTTATAGTTGTGATATAGCGTTTGTCGGGTCTGTTCATCCTGAATTATATCCATACAGGGTAAAAATGCTTGAATCTTTAAGTAACTATGACCTTGCGATATGGGGACCAGGGACTGAAGACCTGCCGTCAGATTCACCTCTCAAACCTCTGATTAGAGGGGGCAAGACCCCTTATAATGTTTGGACAAAGATATACGGCGCTGCAAAGATTGTTCTTTGTATACATTTTAAAGACCTGTCTGGAAATATCCCATGCTATCAGGCAAGTCCACGGGTTTATGAGGTGATGGCATGTAAGGGATTTCTTATGGTTGATAATCAAAGAGATGTTCTTACTTTGTTTAGGGATAGAGAAGACCTTGTGGTATTTAAAGATATAGATGACCTTAAGCGTCTTGTTGAATATTATCTGCATCATCCGGAGGAAAGACAAAAGATTACAGAGACAGGATATAAGACTGTTTTATCAAAACATACCTACAAACACAGAATAAGAGAGATGTTATCAATAATCGCACAAGTTGAATAAGATGATACCTTTAAAGATTGCCCATATAGTTGAAGACATGAAGATAGGCGGACAGGAAAGGGGAATACAGTCACTACTTATATCTTTAGATAGAAAGAGGTTTGCCCTTTTATTATTATGCTTAAGCAGCGGCGGAGTTATTGCTGACGATTTATCAAAGAGTGGAGTAGAAACAGAAATTCTCGGCATTAAAAATTTTAACAATCCTGTAAATATATGGAAAGTTGCAAGATGGTTAAGAACTAACAAGGTGAATATTGTCCATACACATGCACATCCGGCTGGTTATCTGGGCAGGATGGCAGCGATTTTATCTGGTGGTATCGGCATTATTCATCATGTGCATACCGTTCCCATAGATTTGAAGATAAGACATCATCTGAAAGAGAGGTTTTTAGGATTTTTTAGCGATAAGATCTTGTGTTGTTCGCAGGCAGTAAAAGATTTTCTAATCCTAAAAGAGAAGATACCAGATAGTAAGATAGAAGTTGTATATAACGGAACAAAAGACCCTCTGCCTGAATATATTTCCCTAAATAAAATGGAATTGGCAAATAAACTTAATATAGATTTGAATTCCAATGTTATTGGGTGTATAGCATCATTGACATCTCATAAGGGGCATAGATATCTATTAGAAGCCTTTAATGTTGTTAAGAAGCATATACCAAAGACAAAACTTCTTTTATTGGGAGATGGTCCGTTACGAGCAACCCTTCAAGAACAGGCTGATAGTCTTGGGATTGCGCAGAATATCGTTTTTGCGGGATACCAAAAAGATGTTTTTCCATTTATTTCTCTGATGGATGTCGTTGTTTTGTCGTCTTTTGAGAGGGAAGGGATGGGACTCTCGCTGGTTGAGGCAATGGCAATGGGAAAGCCTGTGGCAGCAAGCAAACTGCAGGGTATTATTGAAGTTGTTAAAGAGAATCATTCAGGGATTCTTGTGCCGCCGGGTGATAGTAATGCCATTGCACAGGCGATTATAAAAGTCTTACAAGATGATAAATTAAGAAAGGAAATGGGTAGAGCAGGCAGAGAGATTTTTTTATCAAGATTTACTCTTGATTTGATGGTCAGGAAAATTGAAGATATATACGAGGAAATAAATAGGACAGGTCGTTAATGACAGTATATGAATAAATGTATTTTATGTGATAATTGTGAGTCAGAAGTCATAGAAACTTCCGGGATATATAAAACCCTCCAATGTAAAGATTGTGGGCTTGTTTATGTAAACCCTATACCGCCGAAGGAATTATTGGAAAAGGCATATTCTGAAGATTATTACACATCATGGATAGTTGAACAGAGGGAAAAGCGTATAAAGATGTGGGGGAGAAGGCTTAAAACCCTTAATGACCTTTCACATAAGAAAGGCCGTCTTCTGGATGTGGGTTGCGCAGAAGGACTTTTTCTTGAATTGTCACGAAAAGATGGTTGGGATGTAAATGGGACGGAGATATCATCCTTTGCAGTAAAATATGGCAAAGATAAAATCAGTCTGAATATACTTCAGGGAGAGTTGATTGATATTGGATTTCCGGATAAAAGTTTTGATGCAGTAACCATGTGGCATGTGCTGGAACATGCCCCTAATCCTATTGTTGTCTTAAATGAAGTAAGACGCATATTAAAGGATGATGGTATTTTTATCATGGCTATCCCAAATCTCAATAATATCCTTTCACAGTGGGCTTACAGATTAGTTAAAGGCAAGAGGATGCACTTATTTAATCCTGAAGACCGTGAATTGCATCTATACCACTTTACGCCGGATACAATAAGATTAGCAATTGGAAAAGCAGGGTTTAGGGTAATGGAAATCATACCTGATATGGGAATTATTCCGTGGCATATAAAAGGTTTAAACTACATTGCCAGTATCATTAGTTTTATAAGCGGTAAAATATTAACTGATGCTATAGAGGTTCATGCTGTGACTGATGGTAGTAACGTTGCTGTTTTGAAGGATAGAGTGCCATAAGGATTATTACAAAAAAGCAGAAAGGGTAAATACATGAAAATAGTTTATGTCAGGAGTTATTTTTCGAGTTTTCTGACGCTTTATGATTATCTTGAAGATGCATTCAGGAGGGCAGGGCATGAGTTTTATCCTTTTGATTACAGGTCATTCTTAATCCCTGCAAGGATAAGGCAGCACAGTGGATTTTTAAATAACATTGCTATTTCAAAGTTGAATAGGGAATTTGTCAGGCTGGTAGATAATGTTAAGCCTGACCTTCTGTTTTTGATGCATGGTTTTACCATACAGCCGTCTATAATTGTGGAACTTAAGAAGAAGCACCATCTTATTACAGTCAACTGGTTATGCGATTATCCAAAAGACTATGAACTGGCATGCAAGTATGCCTCAAACTTTGATTATTTCTTTGTATCAGGCACCGATGCTATGAAGAGATTAAGGTTGGCAGGTCATAAAAATGTCCATCCGCTGCTATTTGCCTGTGAACCTCTTTATCATAAACCTGTAGAGTTAACTCATGAGGATAAAAGGAGATATTCATCAGATATATGTTTTATTGGCTCAATGTATCCTGGCAGACTTAGAATGCTTGAAAAGGTGTCAGATTTTGATATTGCTATATGGGGTCCTGGATGGGACAAGATACCCATTGGCTCGGCATTAACTGCACTGATAAGGGGCGGCAGCCTTGATGTTGGGGAATGGGTAAAGGTTTACTCTGCAACAAAGATAGTTTTGAACAACATAAGTTCATTTGCATCTTATGTGGATAATATGATGAATACACGGCTCTTTGAGATACTTGCCTGTCAGGCATTTCAACTGGTTGATACAAGAGATGATGTCTTGATGCATTTTACATCAGGCTCTGAACTTGTATGTTACAGCAGTATTGAGGAATTAAGACATCTTTTTAATTATTATCTGTCTCATAGGGATGAGGCAAAAGAGATAGCAATGAATGGCTACAACAAGGCAATAAAATTTCATACCTACGACCACAGGGTTAAAGAGATTATGGATGTTATTAAAGGCTGATAGGGGATTTCGCTGCTTGCTGTGGAAGAGATGACGATTGAAATAGGGATTTTAGTTTATGTATGATTCTAAAAATATTTTAGGCATCTCTGCATATTATCATGACTCTGCTGCTGCAATTGTCATTCATACTGACCATAGATGGAGTTGGTGAATGGGCAACAGCGTCCATATCACACGGCAGAGGCAGAGAGACAGTATATTTATAAGCATTACAATTTAAAGGAGATATAAATTATGGGAAAAGCGCTTATTACCGGCATCACCGGTCAGGATGGAAGTTATTTGGCTGAGTTTCTATTAGAGAAGGGCTACGAAGTTCACGGAATCGTACGTAGAGTTGCGATTGAAGATCCGGAACATAGGCTCTGGAGAATCAGGCATATCCTCGACAAAATCACTCTTCATGCCGCTTCTATGGAAAGCTATGCAAGCATATTCAATGTAGTAGATAAGGTAAAACCGGATGAATGCTACCATTTAGCAGCACAGAGTTTTGTAAGTTATTCTTTCGAGGATGAATTTTCTACGATCAACACAAATATTAACGGAACACATTTTGTTTTATCGGCAATTAAAGAAAAGGCTCCGGAATGTAAATTCTATTTTGCGGGAAGTTCTGAGATGTTCGGTCTTGTCAAGGAAACACCCCAAAATGAAAATATTCCCTTTCACCCAAGATCACCTTATGGGATCTCCAAGGTGGCTGGGTTTGATCTGACCAGAAACTACCGAGAAGCCTACAACCTTTTTGCGTGTTCCGGTATCCTTTTTAATCACGAATCACCGAGAAGAGGGTATGAATTTGTCACCCGAAAGATAACCAATGCTGTTGCTAAGATTAAATTGGGTTTGGATAAAGAGTTAAGGTTGGGAAACTTAGAAGCCGAAAGGGACTGGGGTTTTGCGGGTGACTATGTTCAAGCAATGTGGTTGATGCTCCAGCAAGATGAACCTGATGACTATGTAATTGCTACTGGAGAAACTCATACGGTTAAAGAATTTGTAGAAAAAGCATTTGATTATATTGGATTAGATTGGAAGGACTATGTAAAGGTTGATGAAAAATTTTATCGTCCTTCAGAAATTCACATACTTAAAGGAGATTATTCAAAAGCAAAAAATACTTTTGGCTGGGAACCAAAGGTAAAATTTGATGAGTTAGTAAAAATGATGGTTGAAGTTGATATAGATAAGTTGAGAAAAAAAGGGAAAGGAGTGTAGATTATTGCTAACTTTGCTAACTTTTCAACTGGAAACATTAAAAAAAATAATATAGAATAAAAAGGTGTGTTAATATATTTTATTCAGGAGGGGATAGAATTGAGTTTTATAACAGGCAGAAGACAAGAGTTATCTTTACTTATAACTAACGATTATCCACCAATTGTAAGCGGCATAGGGACTGTTTTTTATAACCTTTTCAAACTGCAGGACAAAAAAGAATATTTTATCCTTTGTCCATGGGAAAAAGGGAGCGAAGACTTTGACAAAAAAGATGATATGCCCGTAATAAGGGTTAAGGTGCCGACCGGGGAGTCAAAGGTTTCAAAGGTACTAAAAACGGTGATAAACCTGCTGGTTATTTTTAAGTATGTCTTTAAGTTAAAGGTAGGACGGATTCACTGTGGGCAGATAATCTCCAACGGTATTGCAGGATTATTATGCAAGAAACTTCTAAATATCCCATATGTGGTATGGGTTTATGGTTCAGAGACCATCCGTTTTGGAGACTCAAAGTTACTTGCATCAATCATGAGAAGAGTTCTTTCTTCGGCAGAGATTGTGGTGGCAATCAGCGACTTTACTAAGGAAGAATATCTGCAGTTCGGCGTTGACCGTGAAAAACTAATGATAATAACGCCAGGTGTGGATACCTCCCTTTTTACCACGAAAGACAAATCTGATAGATTATTGCAAAAATATAATCTTTATAACAAAAAGGTATTGCTTACTGTTGCAAGATTGGATGAGAGGAAAGGACACGATATGGTAATAAGGGCGATGTCTTCTCTGAAAGGGCAATTCCCTGATATTGTGTATCTCATAGTTGGCAGAGGCAGGGAGGAACAAAGAATCAGAAATCTTGTCAGGGAAGAGGGGCTTGAAGATTTGGTTGTTTTTGCAGGGTATGTCAGCGATGAGGAACTTCCTGATTATTATAATTTATGCGATATATTTATTTTGCCAAATAGAGAGACAAAGTTAACTGCACTCAAGGGGGACTATGAGGGTTTTGGGATAGTCTTTCTAGAGGCGAACGCATGCGGGAAGCCTGTGATAGGGGGTAGGTCAGGTGGTGTTAGGGATGCTGTTGAGGAAGGGGTTACAGGTGTTTTGGTAGACCCAGATTCCATTGATGAGATTGTGTCTGCGATAAAGAACTTTTTGATAAATAAGGAAGAGATGTACCGTATGGGAATAGCCGGCAGGCAAAGGGTGGAAAAACAATTTGACTGGAACATACTGGCAAGAAGTTTAGAGAGGATATTATAGATTGCTATGCAAACGAGCGGTAGAAACAAAATTTTCAGGATAAAAGGTATAAGAGGCTATCTGCCGCTTAAAGTCGTCAGGGTGGCAGCAAGTCTTATGAAGGATTATACTGGAAGAATTGTTGATGTTGCATGTGGGAAGGGGGTGCTTATAGGGGAAGTTGCACATTACGGAAATAAAACAGTTCTGGGTATTGATATGGCAGAGGACCAAATTGCTGTCGCAAAGGCAACAGGTATGCCTTTGGTGAGAGGAAACATTTTTAGAATGCCTTTTAAAGATATGGTGTTTGATGTATCGGTTTGTCTGAACACACTTTATAACTTCAATTCATTATCAGACCTTAAGCCGATATTAAAAGAAATGGTTAGGATTGTTAGATTGGGCGGTAAAATTATAATTGACATCAGAAATAGAAAGAATCTATTGCTTTATATAAAATACTGGTTACACATGAAGCAGGGAAAACACCCTACTGTTTCATACCTTCCTGACGAGATGGAATATGAGATGAGAGAGTTGGGATGCAGGCTTGTACAATATGAGGTTGTAGGAATAAATAATCCATACCTAATATTGGATTATGTTTTGGTTTTTGAAAAGGAATGACAAATAGATGATACCATCTGCAGGCACTCCATTAAAGTTGATAGATATAATAAAGGCATCTGTTTGTTCATGCGATTTTGAAGCCAATATTAGAAAAATGCTTTCTGTCAAATATGCTTTTACTGTTAATTCAGGGACAACAGCACTCTATGTGATATTAAGTGTTTTGAAGAGGTTGTCAAATAAAAATGAAATTATCCTTCCTGCATATACAGCCCCATCTTTAATACTTCCTATAAAAAAGGCAGGACTAAAATACAAACTTGCTGATGTCTCACTTGAAACCTTTAATATGGATGTTAACGAGGCTTTAAATATGGCAGATGATAATACACTTGCTATCCTTTGCATTCATATGTTTGGAATACCGTTAGATATGTCTGGAATGCGAGATATGGAAGGTGTATGTGTTATAGAAGATGCTGCTTCTTCATTTGGGACAAGAAAAGAAAACAAATTTACCAGCACCTTTGGAGATATTGGTTTTATAAGTTTTAATAGAGGTAAAAATCTTTCTATAATTTCAGGGGGGCTTATTGTAACTGATAGTGATAGATTTGCAGATATTATTTCTGATGAAATAAAAAAATTGCCGAGTCTTGATTTTTATGCTAAAGTTGGCATATATCTTAAAGCAGTGGGTTTATCTTATGCAGTAAGACCATGGTTTTATACGATTATGAATGGAGCAGTCTCTAACTTTAAATATACATCTCTCCATGAAGAGTTCCACAGTTTTCACTATACTGATTTTCAGAGGTCGCTTGGATGTGCCTTAATTAAAAAATCTGGCAGAATCTTTTCTGATAGAGAACGGAAGGGCAGGTTACTCTATGGTGCATTAAAAGATATAAATGGTATAAGACTCCCTCTTATCCCAGATGGATGGAATGTTGTATTTAATCAGTTTCCATTTCTTGTGGAAGATGAAGGAAAACGGTTGAAATTGGTAAATGCAGTTATCAATTCAGGACTTGAGGCTACAATCCTATATGATAAGCCAATACATAAGATATACAATTCTGAAAACCAGAATTATCCAAATGCAGAGTATATGGCAAGCAGGCTTGTCTTGATACCTGTGCATCATTATGTGACAGAAAGGAAACTTTATAAAGTTGTTGAGTCAATTAAGGATGCCTTGAAATAGTAGAAGGTTATCTGAAGGTCTATGATATTTAACGGAAGGTAAAATAGATACACAATATGAAGATATTCATTATAGAAAAATCTAAATCAAGGGTCTTCTTATTTCTCATACTCTTATCTGTCTTTTTACCTAGTAATGAGACCGTGTTTGCATATCAGAATGTCCCTGCTGCAGTTAACCTTGAAAGTGAAGTTGGCGGCAGCGCACTTTCACCTGAAGAGGTTGTTCAAAGGGTCAGGAACGCAGGACTGAAGGTCGCAATATTTGCAGATAAAGATACAAATAAGGTTGAATACGGGTTGTTCCCTTTAAGAAATTTGATAAAAAAGGCAGAGGAAAGAGAGTCTATTACCCGCTATGGTGCGCAGCAGTATATAAATCGTATAGAAAATATTGCCAGCCAAAATCCTGACATGGTTATACTGCATGGAGCGGAGACAGTGCCATTTTATTATTGGGAGGGTTCTGTATTCTCTGGACTTACGATAAAAAATTTTCATAAAAATATCCTTGTCTTTGGGTTAGAAAAGGCTGAAGACTATGAGAACCTGCCTTCTGTCTCTCATAAAAAATCATTTGAATTTTCAATAAACTGCCTTATTAGTTTATGGCCAATAATTGTTATTGTGCTTGGTTTTCTGGCATTCTCCTATAAAAAAAGGTGTAGTTACTCTTACTTAGTTACCTCTTCTGGAGCAGGAGGTGAAATAAAGTTCTATAAACCGCCTAAACTTAAGTGGCTTGGTGTTCTTTTAATGGTGGGAGGCATTGTATTTTTAGTAAATAATTATCCATTTTGCAACCATAAGTTTGACCAATAACATGGAGATAAAGGTGCTCTGCCCTATCAGAAATTGATTGATTATGTAAATGCAAAAGGGGGGCTTGCATTCTGGTCATCGCCTGATGTGGATTCTGCAACTTATAAATATGGCCCTGTAACATTTGATACCAGACCATACTATGATGACCTTTTGAATACTGCAGGATATACTGGTTTTGCCGTGTTTGCAGAAGGGATGAAGCATACAGGTATACCCGGAGGGATATGGGATAAGGTGTTACTAGAATATGTGAATGGTAAAAGAGAAAAACCTGTTTGGGCAATAGGGGAACTTGATTATGAAGAAGGGGACTGGATGGGTGAAACCCAGACTATAATGCTTGTTAATCAGATGACAAAAACTGATATTCTGGATGCCTTACGAAAAGGTCGGATGTATGCAGTTATAGGCCCTTCAGAAAAACCAAAGCCTGTGCTTGAAATGTTTAATATATGGGACAGCGCCAATAATAAGTGGGTGGAAATGGGTGAAAGTGCTAGAGCAGATAAAGTTACCAAATTAAGAATAAGGCTCACAATACCAGCGGGACAGGATGAACTGCTTAAAATCATTAGAGAGGGTGAGGTAGTAAAGGAGTTTAATTTGAAGACTGGGGTATTTGATGAAACCATAGAGATTGCTAACCATAAATCAAGTGGTATGACATACTATAGAATTGACTTAAGTTCTCGCCTTATCTCAAATCCTATCTTTATTATCTTGACATAAAATACTAATTTGTAGTAATTAACTTATAAATTTTAACATTGAAAATCTTGGAGTAACTATGGAAGTAGTGCATTTAAAAGACAGGCGGATACATACCAGAATCAGTAATGATGAAATTATAGTTTACTACAAAGTAGATGATGCGCAGCAAAAAGATAATGGAGATGTAAGCAGGTTTTTGAAGGAGAAGGTATTTGGCGCAAAGATGTCAGAGATTTCCAAGATTTTAAGCGATAAAGGGGAGACATCTTATATTGAGATAATGGAATCTAAAATAGATAGACTGATTCGTCTGCTCACTGTGTTTGCCAACCCATCAATGGGGAAAGGGGATTTGACTGCTATTAACATTAGTGCATCGGGTGTTAGATTCCGTGCAAGACATCCTTTTTCTCAAGGGGATGAAATTGAGGCCCTTTTGGTAATTTTACCGCTATTTTATTTAATTGAATGCAGATGCAAGGTAGTATGGTCTATGAAGTACAGTAATGATTATGGGGACTACTATGAAGTTGCAACTAAATATTGCAATATAAATGAGAGCGATGAGAAGAATATTTTAAATTATGTGAAGGTTTGTATTGAAAATAGTGTTTCACAATAAATAAAAAAGGGGGAGACTATGTACGAGGCATATTGGGGACTCAGGAATCTTCCGTTTCAGATACTTCCTGATACAGGCTTATATTATCCAACAAAGATGCATGATGATGCTGTAAAGAGGGTTTTATATGCCATAAAGACTTTGAAGGGCTCGTTTCTTCTTACAGGCGATATAGGTGCTGGGAAGACAACTGTTGTAAACATGGTTATGGAAAAATTGTTTAAGGATAAAGATAAATATGAAGTGGCACTCATTAATCACCCTACAATAGATTGCCTAAGTTTTATGAAAGAGGTATTGCTGCAATTTGGCATCAAAGGTGATATGTCAGAGAAGGCGGATATGATACATGCATTTCACGAATGGCTTGTTTCTACATATACCAGAGGCAGACATGCGGTACTGATTATAGATGAAGCCCATTTAATAAAGGATATGGATATATTGGAAGAACTCAGACTTTTTTCTGATTTTAGTATCAACAACCGTCCGCTTTTGACATTGATGCTAGTTGGACAATCAGAGATTAGAAAGACAATTCAGTATAATGGACCACTTGAGTCAAGGATTGCCATTAAATATCATCTAATGCCATTGAATATGGA
Source organism: Deltaproteobacteria bacterium (assembly GCA_016223005.1). Taxonomy (NCBI): domain Bacteria; kingdom Pseudomonadati; phylum Myxococcota; class Myxococcia; species Deltaproteobacteria bacterium. The sequence goes on from JACRPW010000041.1 coordinate 18,645, forward strand.
AGACAAGGAATATATAAGACATAGGTTGGAGGCGGTTGGAGGAGAGCTCGGGATATTTACAACTGATGCGGTTGTGGACATATATAAATTTTCCGGTGGACTGCCAAGGGAGATAAATAAGATATGCGATATGAGTCTTTTTGAGGCATGTTCCGTGCAGAAAAAATCTGTAGATACAGAGATTGTTAAGAAGGTAGGCAGTGAAGATTTTATATAATCTTTATGAGAGTGACTGATATAATAAAGAAATTATCTACTGCATATGCTTTAGAAAAAATACCGCCACATACAGCAAATGATATACAGACTCCTGACGAAGATGTTGTGTCTAAAAAAACAGAAGAGAGCCAGATTCCTTCCAATAACGAAGTCGTCTCTATTGTAAGTGATGTAAACAAAGATACAAAATCCATTAAGGAAGATAATGCCATCCGTGATGATATTGTATTTGACGACATTACTTCTGAAGAATCTAATGATATACTGATTCCTTCCGATAACAAAACCAATCTAATTTTTGACAAAGATTCAAAACTGCTTAAAGAGGATAATGCCAGCCATGACGATATCGATATTGTATTTGATGACATTATATATAAGGAACTAAAGGATGTTCAGATTCCTTCCAATAAAACAGATAACATCAGTTTTTCCAATGCATATTTAGTGAGAGAAGAAAACTCTCAAAAAAAAAATGGTTATGAGACCCTAAATGCTGTAAAGACATCTTTTTTGACTACAGAGTTTCCTTTTAAACTGGCGGATATTAGTATAATGTATGAGGGGGAGAATTATTTTATAATGTGGAGAGAACTAAATAATTTCATGATTCAACTTACAGAGGGCAAGAAACCTGACCCATCCGTGGTAATCAAAACTGCCAATGTAATTGTAAATCTGCTTGTTGATGATAATAATGAACTTATTAGAGCATTGTTTGTAGAAAAGAAGTCAGAGGATATTACATCACAACTAATAAATGTAGCCATAATTACAGCAAAGATTGGGACAAGATTGGGATATAGAGATTCTCAATTAAAAGACCTTGTAACATGTGCCTTACTGCATGATGTTGGAATGCTCAAGGTGCCTGAAAAGGTTAGAAGGAAAAGAGATAAATTAACTGAAGAAGAGTTTGAGGAAATCAAGAAACATCCTCAATATTCATACGATATGTTGAATGAACTGACTGGACTGCCTTCTATTGTTGCAGAGGTTGTATATCAGGAACAGGAGAGGGAAGATGGCTCAGGGTATCCTCTGGGGTTAAGAGGGGACAGCATTCATGAATATGCCAAAATAATAGGATTGTCAGCAATATACGCTTCAATGATACAGCCGAGGCCTCAAAGGGGAAGAAAATTTCCATTTGATGTTATAAAAGAGATTATAGGAAAGTGCAAAGGACAATTTCCTGAATGCATAATAAAGGCGATTATTGATGAACTTTCTGTGTTTCCTATTGGTATCTATGTGACCCTTAATACAGGTGAGGTTGGAAGGGTTATAAAGACAAATAAACTTGCGCCCATGAGGCCTGTAATAGAAGTGGTCAGAGATTTTCACGGTAAAAAACTTAAGGAACCAAAGCGGTATGACCTTACAAAGGAACGTGTATTACAGGTAAAAGATACGCTTTATGAAGTCATATAAATTAAGAGGGGGTATCCCTATGTTTGCAATATTCAATATTACAACAGCTGTTTTTATAAGCATCCTTTTTCTGACTGGATGTAGCGGACCTCAGCCATTATCCATGGTTGGACATGGGGTGGAGCAGATAAAATCAGAAACTGTGTGGTCAAGGGATTTTGGTCCAGAACGGTCAGGGCATTTTAGGGCATTGGCAATAGCTGATTTTAATAACGATGGTAAACTTGATATTGTTGGAGGAAGTTATGAACCTGGTGCAATATTCCTCTGGTATGGCGATGGGCTTGGTTATTGGGAAAGGATTCAAAGGTTTAAAATAAAGGCTGATGTCCGTTACTTAACAGTTGGTGATGTAAACAATGACGGTTGGCTAGATATTGTATCATCCAGCCGCGGCGATACAAAGGGGATAGGGGTATGGATAAACGAAAACGGTGTTTTCAGAGAAGGGCAGAGGATTAGTGAAAAAGAATTGTATGAGGGTATGAAACTGGTTGATATCAATAATGATGGGAAATTGGATGTTATATCTGCAAACAGTTCAGATGTAAGTATTGGAGGTATTCAGGTATGGCTGGGTGTGGGTGATGGAACTTTTATTACAGAAACTGGACCAACCCGTAAGGGTATATATTTTGATGTTGCTGTTGGTGACATCAATAATGATGGAAAACTTGATATAGTGGGAGCCGGATGGGGGCAGGCTGATGGTGCAATAAGGACATGGCTGGGAAATGGAGATGGAACATGGTCCTCTGCACAGATGGTAGATAAAGGCTCATTCTGGGGTATTGATACTGCAGATGTGAATAATGACGGCAATCTTGATATTGTAGGTGCCTCTAATTTTGAAGGTGTGACAATATATTACGGTGATGGGAAAGGTGGTTTCCCTACAAAAGAAAAGTTGGCAGAAACAGGCAGTTTCTGGAGGGCAAGGGTAGTGGATTTGAACAAGGATGGTCTCATGGATATAATTGCCTCATCAAATGATGGACATGGATTGGTTGTGTGGTATCAACATAGGATAGATAAAAAATATATGGAGAAAAAAGATAGCAGTGGCTGCAATTGCACCATAGAATGGATAGCAAAGAATGAAGGTCTGCCTGTTGAAGGATTTTATTTTGACATAGCAATTGCAGACTTTAACCTTGATGGCAGGGCAGACCTTGCTGCATCCACCCATGGCGAGGGTATAAAGGTCTGGTTTAGATCACCTGGGGAACCTGCAAAGATTAAGAAAGAGATAGTTAAGGAAAAGGAGATTATTGAAAAACCTGTTGAAAAGATAGTTGAAAGGGAAAAGATTGTTGAGAAACTTACTGTGCCTGTATTTTATACCGCTGTTTTCTTTGATACAGGAAAGGCGGAGATAAGGCCTGAATCTAAAGTTATATTGAGTAGTGTTGCGGAGTTCTTGAAAAGGGTCACAGGGACGATTGTAAAACTGGAGGGATATGCTGACCCAAGGAGAATAATGAGTAAGGAATTTCCGGATAATCAGGTTCTTTCAGAGGTACGGGTAAAGAAGGTGAATGAGTACCTGATAAATGCTGGCATTCCCATAGATAGAATGGAAGTCAGGGGTTTTGGAGACAGCAACATTAAGTATAAAGGCGATGACCCGAATTCTATGCAGATGAATAGAAGGGTGGATATTACAATAATTTACAAGAGTGCCTTAATGGAAAAGGAAGGGATGAAAAATGACCTTCCCGATAAAGAAAAAAAAGGCATGGATAATAAAGAAATAGATAAAAAGGAAATATCGCCTTACAAGAAGGTGTCAACTGAGGGATTAGAAATCAGCGCGCCCAAAACAAAAGAACTGGTGTCTAAAGACCCGTTTGCAGAGACAAAGGATGTTATACCTGTTACAGAATACAAGGTATTTAAAATGATTAAGAATGTCCCTGAGTATAGGATTGGAATAGGTGATACTTTAGAGATTACCTTGTGGGAGGGGATAAAGGAAACTCATTATAGAGTTATTGTCTCACCACAAGGAACCATATCATTTTCATATGTAATAGGTTTCAATACAGTAGGATTTACGCAGACAGAGTTGGAAGGGGAATTTATAAAACTTTTGCAGGAATATGTTAAGAAACCTATTATAAAGGTAGAAGTTCCTGAGAAAGTGGCACATACTCTTTCTATATTTGGTGCAGTAAGAGACCTCCCCAGACAACCAACAGGGCCGGGGACATATACTATGTATGGCAGAGAAAGGATAACACAGTTTTTATCAAGGGCAGGTGGGCATTTGCCAATTGCTGACCTCACCCGTGTCCAATTGACAAGGGGGGGAAAGACATATTTTCTAAATTTATTTGATGTCCTGTTTAAGGCGGATTATAGACAGGATGTATTTGTAGATGATGGAGATGTAATCTTTATTCCTGCTAAGACAGAGATTAAGAATAAGGTTTTTGTCTTTGGTGAGGTGAAAGCTCCAGGGTTATTTCAATACGATGTAGGTATTTCACTTTTTGAGTCTATTATTCGGGCAGGCGGTCCCACATTTTATGGTAAGATAGAAGATGTTGTTATAATCAGAGGCGATGAGACCAAGCCAGAAGCCATTAAGTCAAACCTTAAAGATATTTATGAGAGAGGAGATTTTAGACAGAACATTGCACTTCAGAATAATGATATAGTCTATGTGTCTAAAAATACGGTGGGGAATATTGCTAATTTTATAAGAAATATAACACCTATATTGGGAATATTACGCTTTCCTATGGATTTGTATGGAGCTACTGCAGTTCCTAGAATAGACGGATTTCCTCTAATAAGAGAGGCAGCGCCTACACCTACCACTGTAATAACAACTACACCTACAGCCCCTCCACTTGGTGAAGGTGAGAGATGGGGCGAAAGTAGGTAAGGAAGTATAAATAGAATGGCAGAATATACCATTAAAGATGCAGTAGATATATTTAAGAGAAGAAAAAGGACCGTGCTAATAACGAGTGTAGTATTTATTCTGCTCTCAGTTAGTATTGTCGTATATTCTATGCCAGAATCCATTTATGAGGCGGAAACTGCAATAAAGATTGAAAAGGTTACAACACTTGGGGAATTACTTTTAGGCAGGGTTACGGTGGGTGACTATATGGCAACAGCAGAGGCAATGATAAAGGGTTATGATATTCTTTACTCTGTGGCAAAGAAGGTGGGGTTGGTTCCCTTGGATGTAAAAAAAGAAAAGGCATTAGCCACACCAAAATATATTGGAATTATAAAAGAGATGGAAGAAAGGATAACTGTTGAGAAAGGAAGAGGGAATATCCTATTGATTAAGGTGCGGCATACAAACAGGCTTATGGCAAAAAATATTGCTAACACTGTCGCTGAAACCTATAAAGAAATGGTATTCTATGAAAGAAACAAAAATATATTGGAACTGGAGAATCTTGTAGGAGTAAAATTGTCTGAGTCTGAATTAAAATTACAAAAGTCCAGAGAGGCTCTAAAATTATTTAGAGAAAAACTGGAATTTATAACTGTTTTGGATGAACAGAAGTTTATTATTGATGCCTATGCTGTAAAACAAAAGAAACTGGAGGAATTAAGGATAATTCATGTTTTTTTGCAGGAAAAAGTAAAGGCACTAAGTAGCGGAAAGCATTTAGAAGAAGAGGTAAGTAAGCTGGCTTTTATACCAGGTGGTTTGGGGGAATCTATTGCTACGTTAAATTCCAGATTAAATGGTTTTAAATTAAGAGAAAATGAACTACTGCTTTATTATACTGAGGGGCATCCGGAGATAGCATATATAAGGGAACAGAAGAATGCAGTGATAAAACAGATGATGCAGGATATTAGTATGCGTGAGAAACAGATAGCGGATGAAATCAAACTACTGGAAAATGATACTAATGCCCTCCAAATAAGAATGAAAATTATACCAGATGTCGCATTAAAATATAGTGTATTAGAAAAGGATGTTGCGGTAAACGAGGAACTATACAATAAGATAGTTGCATTGCATCAGGATGCAGCTGTAAAGAAGACAGAGGTGTCCGAGGAGGTTACAGTAGCCAAGTATGCAGTAGAACCATCTATCCCTGTTAATCGTGTGACATTTATAGGTAATATTATTATAAGTTCGTTCCTTGCGATAGTTTTTGGATTTGTCGGCGGCTTTATCCATGAGGCATTTGACACAATTCCTCATCAGACAGCAAGTCTTGCAGAACTCTTAGGCATTCCAATACTCTCTGTCATTTCTGATTGGCATACATCTAATATATTTAATCTTGTTGGCACAAGATACCCTGACACCTCTGAACAGGATATAATGAGATACATGTCGTTGCCTGCACATTTTATATCTGATTCAGCAATCTCTGAACAGTACAAGACAGTAGTTCCAAATATCTTAATGATTTCAAAGGAAAAGGATATAAAGGTGGTTGCTATTCTTCATGGTATTCAGGGGGAGGGGGCAACTGCATATGCTGCAAATCTTGCTATTTCAATCAGTCAGACCGGCAGTTCTGTGGTGCTGATTGATGCCAATTTTAAAAGTCCAGGTGTCCATAAATTGTTTGGTATAAAAAGGCAGCCTGGATTTACAGATGTCCTCATGGGTAATTACGAGTGGGATACAGCAGTAATGCGGATAACAGATCTGATGTTGGGTGAAATAAAACCTCAGCATCTTTTATCTCCTCTTGGACTTGACAATCTTTATATACTTACAAATGGGGAAAGAATAGAAAATCCATCTACCTTTATAAATTCTGAAAGGATGGATAAGACAATAGAGGCATTAAAAAACTTTTTTGACTTTGTTATCATAGACACATCACCCATCTTAACCGATTCCGAAGCATCTATGCTTATCAGCAAGGTAGATGCTGCAATAGTATTAACGGAATTTGAAAGGCTGTCAAGAAGGGCATTATTGAAAATGAGGTCTCAACTTGAAAATATGAGGGTAAAATTAATAGGATTGGTAGTTAATAAAACTAAAAAGATAGAGTTATAAGTTGTAAGTATTGTGAAATATGGAAGTATCGGTATTCAGTTACGCAGGTATTGTTGTAGGCATCTTCATTTTGGTAATTACAATTGCCTATCCTATTTTTGCAATCTATCTGCTTCCTGTTGCATTTTCTCTTTCACCCGAGATAGTTGTTGGAGCAACTGCTGCAAGAGAAATAACTGTAAGAATAGAAGATTTTCTGATAGCAGTATTGCTGATAAGGATTCTCTTTGAATTTGTTCTGATGGGGCAGTTCCCGCCGCCTAAACTCCGTTACAATGCAGTAATAATCCTGTCCATGTTTTTATATTCCATGAGTCTGGTTCTTTCAACATCTGCAGGTGTCGCAATTCTGGCGGTCTCACCAACTGGAGGTTTCTTTTTTGTTCTTAAGTTAATTCAATTCTTTTTATTTTATTTCGTCTTCTTTTATTACATCCGCAGCCAAAGAGATATAAACATAGTTCTGGCAGTATCACTAATTACTTTGTCAATTATGACAATATATGGGACTTTGCAGATTCCTTTAGGAGAAAGAATATCTATGCCGTTTGAAGGTAGTAAAGCAGGAGAGGCTGAGCCAAACACATTTGGCGGATATCTTGTGCTCTTAGGTTCTATTGTTGCAGGACTCTATAGCCATGAAACAAAAAGAATAAAAAGGGTGGTATATATCTTGTTAATAGCATCTGCTATTGTTCCTCTTGTTTATACGCAGTCAAGGACATCGTGGGCATCAGCATGGGTTGCCTTAATGGTATTTCTTATTATAACTAAAGGGTTACAGCGTAAGGTTGTTATATTCTCATTGATGCTCCTTGTTGTTATGTCCCTTCCACTTATGCCTGGAAAGATTAAACAGAGGGCAGAATTCTGGAAATCTGAAGAGGGGTTTAGATCTACAGAAACCGTAGGTGGAACTACGTTTGACCCTTCTACATCAGAGCGAATAGGAAAATATAGACAAATACCGCGATATTTTTCTAGAAATCCTGTTCTTGGTGTTGGAGTTACAGGTGCAGGATTTATTGATGGGCAGTATGTCCGTGTCATAATTGAGACAGGCTTATTAGGGGTATTTACCTTTTCCTACTTTCTTTATGTAATCTTAAGGTATATGTATTCAGTTTATAAGAGTACTGCTATTCCTTTTAGTAAAGGATTTTCTCTGGGTCTGTTTTGTGGAACTATAGGTATGCTTGTTCATGGTCTTGGTGCAACTACCTTTTTTATTGTTAGAATTGTTGAACCATACATGATGTTTCTAGCCATTCTGGTCAGCCATGGGTATATTACATCCGTGAGTAAAAAGGCAGAAATGCCTATACCCTCGCAATATGTCTACCCATATTTAATATGGCATCCTGCTACAGAAAGCAGAGTAGATACATAAATGAGGATTGCCATCCATCAGCCCCAGTTTATGCCCTGGCTTGGATATCTTGACAAGATGGACAAGGTTGATGTCTTTGTCCTGCTTGACAATGTCCAGTTTAAAAAAAACGAGTTTCAGAATAGAAATAAGATAAGGACTGCAGATGGTTGGATGTGGTTGACAGTCCCAGTTAGATTTAGTTTTGGTGATAAAATCATAGATGTCAAGATTGATAATAAGCATGATTGGCAGAAAAAACATTTATATACCCTTCAAACAAATTATGGAAGAGCCGATTTTTTCAAAGAATATTATCCGCAATTTGAGAGATTATATAAAAGAGAATTTGACATGTTGTCCCCATTGAATTATGAGACCATAATGCTTATAAAAAAATTCTTTTCTATAAAGTCAGAGATAGTAATGGCAAGTTCTATTCCAGATTTAAGTAATGATCCAACCCAGAGATTAATAGATATTTGCAGATATTTTAATGCAGATACTTATTTGGCTGGTGCAGGCGGTAAAGGATATATGGAATGTAGTAGATTTATAGATGCTGGTATTAAACTAAGTTTTCAGCATTTCGCTCATCCTGAATATGAGCAGATTTATGGAAAATTTGAACCTTATATGTCGTCAATTGACTTTATCTTTAACTTAGGGAATAATTTTGATATGGTGAGAGTATTGAATAGAGATATAGAAGAATATAAATGATACCGCATTCAAAACCCACCATTGAAAAAGAAGAATTATCCGCAGTTTCAGATGTTCTTTCTTTAGGTCAAATTTCTCAGGGTCTACAAGTTAAAGAGTTTGAAAGACACTTTGAGGAGTTTTTTGGTCTTAAAAAAGCCGTAGCAGTCAATTCAGGAACTTCAGCCTTGCATTTAGCGCTTATTGCTGTTGGTGTAAAAACAGGGGATGAGGTTGTGATTCCAAGTTTTGTATGCACTGCCCTACTAAATGCGGTTAATTATATTGGTGCTGTGCCTGTGATTGCAGATATTAATGAAGAGGACTTTAACTTAAGTCCTGGGGATACAAAAAAAAGGATTACAAAAAAGACAAAGGCGATTATTATCCCCCACATGTTTGGGACCCCATGCAATGAAATTCATGGGTTTAAAGATATAGGTATACCTATTATAGAAGACTGTGCCCAATCAATTGGTGCAAAGATTAGCGGGCATTATGTTGGCACAATGGGTGATGTCAGCACCTTCTCGTTTTATGCTACAAAGATTATGACAACGGGTGAGGGCGGCATGGTGGCAAGCAATTAATTGGAACTGATGGAAAGGATTTATGACTTGCGGGATTATGATAACAAAGATGATTACATGGTAAGATATAATTATAAGATGACAGACATTCAGGCAGCAATGGGTATTGAGCAACTTAAGAAACTACAGGATTTTATATATAGAAGAAGAGTCATAGCCGAAAGATATAATGAAGGGTTTAAAGATTTGCCCGTAAGACTGCCTGTTATAGCATCTAATATAGAATGTATCTGGTTTAGGTATGTCCTCTGTTCTGAAAGGGCAGATAGTCTGATAAAATATCTGCATGAAAATGGGATTAGTGCAGTTAAACCTATTTTTAAGCCGCTTCATATATTATTAGGTAACAAAGGAGACTGTCCAATTTCTGAGAAGGTATGGAATAATACTGTATCTCTGCCTATATATCCATTATTGTCATTGGCTGAAGTTGATGAGGTAATTAAATACATGAAACTTTTTTATATTCAGAGGAGATGATATGAAAAGTATTGTAGTTACAGGTTCATCTGGGTTGATCGGTTCTGAAGTTGTGCTCTTTTTTAGTAAATGTGGCTTTGAAGTGCATGGTATTGATAATAACCAACGTGCAGTCTTCTTTGGTCCGCAGGGGGATACCCGCTGGAACCAGCAGCGTCTTCAGAAATCTATATCTGGTTTTTATCATCATGAGATTGATATTCGTGACCGGCAAGGTATACTTAACTTAATAAAAAAAATTTGTCCTGTCTGTACTATCCATTCGGCTTCTCAACCTTCTCACGACCGAGCAGCAGATATCCCCTTTGATGATTTTGATACTAATGCAGTGGGAACCTTGAATTTATTGGAAGCAGTACGTAGATTTTGCCCAGAGTCGCCATTTATCCATATGTCCACAAATAAAGTTTATGGCGATTTACCGAATTCAATCAAATTAAAGGAAATGGAAACACGGTGGGATTATAATGAACCACAATATGGATATGGAATTCCTGAAACTTTTTCTATTGACCAATCAAAACATTCCCTGTTTGGTGCTTCTAAAGTGGCTGCAGATATTATGGTACAGGAATATGGACGTTATTTTAATATGCCAACCTGCTGCCTGCGCGGCGGTTGTTTAACCGGGCCCAATCATTCTGGTGTAGAACTTCATGGTTTTTTAAGTTATCTGGTGAAATGCAACCTTGAAGGCATTGAATACAAAATTTATGGATATAAAGGAAAACAGGTAAGAGATAATATTCATTCTGAGGATGTGGCACGTTTCATGTTTGAGTTTTATAAAAACCCTCGTTGCGGTGAAGTTTATAATCTCGGCGGAGGAAAGGAAAACTCTTGCTCTATCATGGAGGCATTTAAAATTGCGGAATCATTAACAGGAAAGAAACAGGTTTATACTTATACAGAGCAAAATCGTATCGGAGACCATATCTGTTATTATAGTGACTTAAGAAAAATGAAATCGCATTATCCGAAATGGGATATTACAAAATCACTTGAACAGACGATTGGTGAGATTGTGGAAGCGTGGCAACAGCGACTATTGAAGGATTGTAACCCATAGGAGATGCTATAAGCACAGTGTGGCACGAAATTAGGAGTTTATTATTTTATGAAGTTGTTGATTACAGGGATATGCGGGTTCGTTGGTAGTGCATTGGCAAGATATTTATTAAATGCCAAATCTGGACTAACCATTTATGGACTGGACAATCTTATTCGTCAAGGTAGTGAGTTAAACAGGGGCGAACTTCTGAAATTGGGTATTAAACTCTTTCATGGCGACATCCGAATTCAATCAGATTTTGACACATTGCCTGATGTAGACTGGTTGATTGATGCCGCTGCCAACCCGAGTGTGCTGGCTGGAGTGGATGGTAAAACGAGCAGTCGTCAACTTATAGAACACAACCTCTGTGGAACTGTAAACATACTTGAGTATTGCAAAAGGCATCAAGCAGGGTTTATACTTATTAGCACCAGCCGGGTTTATTCCATTAAGCCATTGTCAGAGATAGATGTTGAAGTAAGTGGTAATGCCTACCGTTTAAAAGAAAATGCCGTTTTACCTCAAGGTTTGACACCTTTAGGAGTTAATGAGCAATTTAGCACAATCCCGCCTCTTTCTCTTTATGGCAGCACTAAGTTTGCATCAGAAATACTTGCACTTGAATATGGAAAAATGTTTAATTTTCCAGTTTGGATAAACCGGTGCGGAGTTCTGGCTGGAGCTGGTCAATTTGGAAAAGCAGACCAGGGAATATTTGCATTCTGGATAAATGCATATCTTCGGAGAAATCCGCTAAAATATATAGGTTTTGAAGGGAATGGGTGCCAAGTTCGGGACGCCTTGCATCCTCGCGACTTAACACCCTTGCTCCTGAATCAGATGTCTAGCATATCTTCACAGGATATTCCTCAGATAGTTAATATTGGAGGCGGGATTATCAATGCCATGTCACTTGCAGAGATTAGTGAATGGTGCGCTGATAGATTCGGCTGGCATGAGATATTAAGCGATCCTCATCCCCGCCAATTTGACATTCCATGGATGGTTATGGACTACTCTTTGGCAAAACAAGTTTGGGATTGGCAGCCACAGACCCCACTGCAACAAATATTAATAGAAGTATCTGAACATGCAGAAAGGAATCCTGATTGGTTACAAATCTCCGGAGCATTATGAAAACAGAACAGGAATCTAAACCACTTAAATTGCTTTCCGTTGTAATACCAGCAAAGAATGAAGAAGGGTGTATTTGCTCAACTGTAGAACACTTGAACCTAGAACTACGGCTTCATAACATCCCGCATGAGATCGTAATGGTTGATGACGGCAGCGCTGACCAAACATGGAAACTAGTAACAGAACTTAAAGAACATATTCCACAGTTAATGCCAGTTAAAAATGATGGGCTGCATGGTTTCGGCCGTGCAATTATTCGCGGACTTGACAATATGACCGGAGACGCTGTAGTTATTATGATGGCGGACGAATCTGATGATTGTCGGGATGTGGTTCGTTACTGGAATGAATTGAATAAAGGGGTGGATTGTGTTTTTGGCAGCCGGTTTATAAAAGGTGGAGGTACTATTGATTATCCTCTGGTCAAAAAGGTACTCAACCGTTTAGCAAATACCTTTATCAAACTCTTGTTCCGAATCCGTCTGAATGACACTACCAATGCATTTAAGGCATATCGGAGCGAAGTAATTGATGGATGTAAGCCGCTGATCTCTCCGCATTTTAATCTGACTGTAGAATTACCGCTTAAGGCAATTGTTCGTGGATACACATGGTCGGTCATTCCTATTACATGGCGAAACCGCAGGACTGGTGTTGCCAAATTAAAGATAAAGGAAATGGGCAGCCGCTACTTATTTATATGCCTTTATGTATGGCTTGAAAAATATTTTTCCATGGGAGACTACAAGAAATGTGTCAAATGAACCACCACCGTCTGAATACGGCGCTAACTACGGTTAGACTAAGTTGCCTTTAGTCGACAAAACGACTCTATTCTTAAAACCATTAACTGTAGCCGATAGTGCGGGTTGATTTTACAGAGGGGGAATGTCAAAATGATTGAAAAAAGGAAATTTATTGTCCTGCTGATAATTGCCTCATCATTTTTGGTCTTAACATATTTTCATTCAATTACAAAGATGGTTTTGGTGGAAAGGAACTTTTGCGATTTTGCCAGTTATTATTTTTATGCAAATCTGCTGAACGATGGTAAGGATGTATATCTTCTTACAAGAGATAAAAATCTTGCAGAAGAACATACGCAATTAAGGCTATTAGCGGAAGGTTCAGAAATTCCTGTCCATATCTGTTTTGGAGCAGTATACTCACCAATATTTTTTTATCTCATATCGTTTCTTGCAAAATTTAAGTTTACAACTGCCAATTTGGTATGGTTGCTAATAAACAATTTATTGGTTATTGCTGCCATGGTGCTCTGGATATTCATGCATAGATACAGAGATAGTTGCTTGATTTTGGCGTCCATTATTGTGATGTTTGCAAGTCAACCGTTATTAGAAAATATGGGAATTGGGCAGGTAGGTGTTATTTTTTTATTTCTATTCCTTCTGGTAGCCTGCCTGTATAATGGAAAGATGGAATATCTTTGCGGTCCTGCTTTAGCATTTGTCTTACTTTTAAAGCCTCAATGGGGTTTGATATTGTTATTTTTCTTGTGGAAAAGGTCATATACAGTAGTTATATCTACGATAATAAGTTATATAGCGTTTCGTCTTATAGGCGTTCTTTTATATGGTTTTGATATAGAAGCGTCTTACTGGCAAAGTCTATTTTACTGGTCTCATATTCAGACAGGAGATGTAATGGAATTTTCTTTAAAAGCGGTTATTAATAGGATCTTTTTTGGAATATTGCCAGAACAAATGAAACTTGCATCTATAATGTATATATCTGTCAGTTTAATGTTGGTTATTCTTACTTTCAGGCAGATTCCTAGAATAAAGAATAGTAACGAGTTTCTTTTAGAATATGCTGTGGTAATATCTCTGGTAGTCATTGTTTCTCCAAAAACTTCAGAACATCATCTGGTGCCGCTCTTTATCCCGTTTGTTGTTGCACTTGACAAGTTGAGTGTAGGAAACATCAGAAGTATTATCTTATTAACTGCAGCGTTTTGTCTTGTGTCAGTGAAATATTCGTTAATCAATTTTTCTGCTTTTCATGTTGGACTTCCTGCTATTTTAACTGGCGGAAAAATAGTAGGAGTTTTTATACTTTGGTGGTTGTTGATGGAAACTATATCCCAAAAATATAAAAACGGTATGCAATCTATTCCATGAGTTACATTTTAGAGAATCAATAATGAGGATGATATTATCTTATCCTCCAGAGTAACAAAGTAACTATAGCATAAACCAATATTGTCTGAAGAAGTGCTGCTGCAACAAACCAGTCGGAAGTGCCTTTATAGATAGCAAATAACGATGGGAAAATTGTGCTATTTGCGGTAATGATATAAATAAAGAGCACTGCTGTTAATCTATCTCCTCCAAATATTTCTGATAGTCTGTGGTGGATATGGTCTTTACCTGTCCACGATAACCATTCATCAAAATTTTTGACCTTGCCTGTATAGATTCTTGTGACAGTAGTTAATGTCATATCGTATATGCAGATAGAAAAGATTATAACAGGCATAATGAGGTTTGTAATACTGGGCATTTCTCCCCATTCAATGTATATACTTGAGCTAGACAAAAAGAACCCTAAAAATGTGCTCCCGCTGTCTCCAAGAAAGATGCGCGCCTTATATCTCAAATTGAATGGTATAAAACCGCATATTGCCCCGATTACTATGATTATAACCACTCCTAGTGTAATATTATTACTGCTAAAGGCAAATATGGCAAGTGTAATACCTATAATGATTCCAATCCCTGATGCCTCTCCATTTATTCCATCAAGAAAATTGAAGGCGTTTACTATGCCTACTATCCAGAAAAAGGTTAAAACAAAATTAACTGCCGGTCCTAAAACATAGTCTAATGGCAGTATCTTTACATATACACCTGACAGCATTAATATGATTACACTAATGATCTGATATGCTAATCTTGTTCTCTCCCGCAGATGAAAGACATCATCTGCCACCCCGCATATGAACATAAGAGAGGATGCAATTATAATAGCGATCATCCCTCGGGATAACGGTATGCCTGATATCAAGACTACCGTAATAAACCCGATAAAAACTGCTATTCCACCTAATTTTGGAGTAGGTTTGTCATGCACCTTTCTTTCAGCAGGGATATCAAGGATGTTAAATCTAAAGGCAAGTTTTATGATAATTGGTATTATGAGAAAGGATATCAAGAAAGCGAATAATGGCAAAATGGTCATGATGTGATTAAGACGCGAGAATCGCGGGAAATGCGTAAAAGGCTTCTCGCGATTCTCGCGTTACTTCCTTTCTCGCAATTCTCGCGGTATTATATAAAGACCCTGAATGGTATATATGCCTCTGCATATTTGACCCTTCCTTCCACCCCTCTGAATATAGCATTTGCATCAGTGATTTGTGTAATATTTAATCCCTCTATATTTGTCTTATTTATCTGTGAAGTATGTGAGAATAGCGCCTCAAATTTCCTGTCAATATAATCCGAGATATCTACAAAAATGGTTGGACTAAAATCATAGGTGCTTGGGCCCTCATAGAACAGCACATTTTTTGTATATCTGGTTGCTGTGATTGCAGACATGGATAATGCCCTGTGGTCCTGATGTGTATCATTATAATGATGCACAAAAACCAAATCAGGTTTAACCTCTCCCACTACACTCTCAATATCAGATATAAGGAGATTATTAATAGGCAGTTGTGTATCTAAATAATCACCCCAATAAACCCTTTTAACCCCCAGTCTTTTTGCAGCGTCTTCCTGTTCAGCCTTTCTCTCATCAGGTTTTCCGCCTGATTCACCGACGGTCATTATCATAAAATAGACCTTTACCTTATTGTCAGCCCATTTTGCTATGGTTCCGCCGCATCCTATCTCTATATCATCAGGATGGGATCCTAGCGCCAAAACCTTTTCAATCTTTCTCAAATGAATACCCTCCTATTTTATATGATATTTTGGTTTTTTCTGCATAGTATAGAAATATATAGAGACTCAAATCTATTTACCATTTCTCTGAATGAATATCCTTTTACCCTATTGTATCCGTTTGTGCCTAATATTTTCCTCTTTTCTTTGTTAGTTATAAGATACCTGATATGCTCAGTCATCCCATCAACATCTTCGCTGTTAACCAGATACCCTGTTACACCATGCTCCACAATCTCTGCTACCCCGCCTACATTTGTGGCAATAACAGGCTTTCCTGCAGCCATTGCCTCCAGAATTACCATGCCTTGCCCTTCGTTTAAAGAGGTCAGAACAAATATATCAATATCTTTTAAAATATGGACTACATCATTTCTATAACCTAAAAGCAGTAAAGACTTTTCAAGTCCGAAGTCTGCTATCTTTTTTTTTATATCATTAAAAAGACTACCATCACCTATCATGACCGCTGTGGTATTGTCAACGGTTTTGAACAGTTTTTTGCATACTGAAAGGAATATATCAGGTCCTTTAACATGCTCAAACCTGCCGATCCATCCGATAATAGTTGTGTCTTCCTCAATACCCAATTCGCTCCTTAAGACCCCATTTTTTGCCTTTGAAAATATAGATAGGTCCAGACCATTTGGAACAGGGAGAATCTTCCCCTTTTTTGCTATCTTAAGACTTAAAAATTCCTCTTTCTCTTTTTCACTGAGGGTGGTAACAGCAATAAACAATACATTTTGCCCCTGCAAGTTTTGCTGCAATCCTTCCGATAAAACCTGCCTTTGATGTATGGGTGTGGACTATGAAAGGTTTTTCTTTTAATAAATATCGGGTTATATACAAAAGTGCCTTAATGTCATTAAAAGGACTAATATCACGGCGAAGATAAGGAAGTGTTTTTATTTCTATGCCTGTCCTTTTAATAAACCCTTCAATATCAGTAACAGGGTCTTTTGTAAAACCGCTCAGAATACCGACATCATAACCCCTTTTTTTCATCTCCTCTGATAACTTGAGAACTATATCTGATGAACCGCCTTTATCCAGCCTTGTGATTATATGTATAATCTTTTTGCCCAATAAAATACCTCAATACCTATAGAGTTCTGTACAGCCTTTGCTGCACACATGGAATCTTTTTATTTTTCTAAGCACCTGCCTGAATCTTCTGTATCTTGCATTATTCCATATCTCGTTAAAGGAACTCTCATTTACATTACCCATTGGGTAATTCATGGTATGATACGGCACTACAGAACCATCAGGAAATATGTATGCAACCATCCATGGACTTAAGCATCTATTTGAATAACTTTCTGATTCAAATTCCCAGCCTGTGTAATATTTTTTAATCTCATCATCTGTGAAATTAGGATAGAAATTTACTGCTGCACTGCTCTGTATATCTCTTATTTTTTTAAATTCCTGCAGTAATATATCTGGATTTATTTGAGGAAGTTGAGCCCATACAAAACCATACCAGTCAGGTGATGAGACACCAAATGTCCCCTTAAAAAATGTATTATGTCTGTCGCATATATCTTTATTTAAGAATAATAGATGGTGGATATTTAAATGATATGCCCCGATTTCATCTGCAATCTCTATAAGTTCAGAAAGGCGATTATAGTTATCTCCATTTACTGTGGCATTGATTGTTACAAGGGGTTTTTTCTTGCGCTGTTCTTTCTTGAACTGTTTTAAAAGTTTAAAACCTTCCATTGCCCTGTCAAAAGTTCCCTTTACACCTCTAATCTTGTCATGGATATCTCTTGGACCATCAAGTGAGAATATGATTTCATCAAGTCCTAATTTTACCATTTCTCCTGCATATCGTGCCAATAAAACTGCATTGGTAACAATGTTGCATCTGAGACCATTCTCTTTTGCAATCTGAACTACAGAAACCCAATCCTTATATAATGTAGGCTCACCTCCAAAGAGTGTTATCGTTGGTTTGAATGAACTGAATTCTTGCATTAGTTTTTTTATTGCGCCTAAAGCCAGACCCTGTTTTAACTTATCTTGTGCATAGTCCTTATAAATACCATGCTCTCCCCACTGACCGCACATGCTGCATTTAAGATTGCATCTGTAACTTAAAAAGAATGATATGGTTTCTGGAGGGGCACTGTAGCCATTGCCGAATCTATAGGTGAGATACGACAAAAGTCTTCTATAAAATGAGTGGATTGCAAATCCCGGGGATTTTATTGCCTTGTGAAGTATTCTGCTTATATTTTTTGTAGGGATAATGCTTAAATTCTTCATAGATTGAGACCTTTGAAAAACTCACAAGTTAGTCATTCCCCGACTTGTTCCCCCGAACAAGTCGGAGGACGGAATCCAGTGTTCTTTAAAATCAAAGGCTTCTGGATTCCCGATTAAAGATTGCGGGAATGACAGAAAAAATGTCAAGTTATTTATTACCTTCACTATAGTTTGTAGGAAGGGTTTTGCCCGCCAAAAACTGATAGACCTTTTCCAAAACCTCTTCCACACTTATGTCATTCATGCACTTATGGTCTTCGCATATTGCCTTATTGCATGGGCTGCATGGGTAATCCTTGCGAATTACAATATGCCCTTTACCCTTTGGCCACCATACAGCAGGAACAGTTGGCCCCATCACAGACACGGTCTTAATTTTTAATTCCGCTGCTATATGAAGCGGTCCCGAGTTATTGCATACCAATAATTCACATAGACTCAGGATAGATATAAACTTTCTCAAAGGGATTTGTTTGATAATATGTATATTATGCTCGTCCTTAAAAACCGAATCATCGAACTGTGGAAATTCTTTACCATGGATAAAGAAAAGGCAAGTCCAACCGTTTTTGGATATATCCCTTGCAACATCTATAAACCTATCCAGATGCCATCTCTGGGATGGGTAATATGCACCCGGATGGATGGCAACCAATCTCTTGTTACTGTGAATTGATTGCAAGAAAGAACTTGCCTCTTTTTTTTCATCAGGTGTGAGCAGTATTAAAGGGTTATTAAAATTATCTGGTTTAATACCCATCTTTAATAATAATTCCATCATCATTTCTGTGAATGATTTTTCAGGACTATATTCAGGACAGTCCATGGGAAAAAGTATCTGTCTTCCTGCCCATTCAATGCCTATCCTGTATTTTGCGCCTGATAAAATGGTCATGAGCGCTGGTTTTAACTCGTATGTCATGAATGGGTCTATTGCAAGGTCAAACCTTTCATGCCGCATCTCTCTGATATAGGATGCAAAATCATGGTATATCATTACCCTGTCTACATAAGGGTTGTTAAGTAAGATGTCTTTGTTTGTAACAGAGGCAAGGACTGTAAGGGATGTATAGGGGAATGCCTTTTTTAATAATCTGATAGCAGGAAGCGACAAGACCATGTCTCCAACCCTGTCATGTCTTAGAAAAAGGATATTTCTTATGTCTATAATATTAAGTCTTTTTTTTGGTATCAGGATAGAAAGAGGTTTTAAGAGTAGAAACCTTGCATTTAAATAAATTGTTTTTAATGTTTCTTTTTTGTAAATCTTTTTCAGGATCTCTCTAATTTGCATTCAATATCTCCAGATATAACCTCTCTGTCTTTTCTATATTGTTTCTGATAGAGAAATCTCTTTCTACAATATGTCTTCCTGCAATGCCAATTTCCTGTCTTTTTTCAGAATTATTTAAGATATTCAAGATTGCTGATGACAGTGCTTTTTCATCTTTAGGTGGCACGACAAGACCATTGATGCCATCTGTAATTGTTTCTCTGGCACCTCCAACATCTGTGGCTATAACAGGCTTACCTGCTGCCATTGCCTCAAGGATGACCCTTGAGAGTCCTTCTGCGAATGATGATGATGATACCAATATATCAACCCCATTTAATATTCCAAGGGTATCTTTTCTATAGCCGGTAAAGGAGAAATAATTGTTCAACCTATAAGTCTCTATCAAATCCATTATATATTCTTTATATTTCTTATCCGCCTCTCCTACTAGCAATACCCTTATATCTCTTCTTGCTTCTACTACTTTGGACATTGCCTTTATCAGATATTCCTGTCCTTTCATCTCCTCTATCCTTCCAATACATCCTATAACTATTGAACCTGTATCTATCTTGAATTCATCCCTTATGTTTGTTATGGGAAATCTATCAAACTCTTCCACACTAATGCCGTTATGGATTGTTACAAGTTTGTTTGTGGATTTTAGCCAATAAAATCTGTTTTCAAGTGCCTTTGCAACAAGGATAAACCTTGTAGATAAGAGGGATAGGAATCTATCCATGAACATGCTGCTGCTTACCCGTATATGCCATATTAAAGGGATGCGATAAAATAAGGCTGCAATGCCTGCATAAAATGTATCTGCAACAGCATCTGTATGGACAATGGCAATATTTTTCTCTTTAAACAGCCTTAATAGTTTGATTATAAATACAATGCTCAAGTGTCTGAATCGTTTGGAAGGAATTACCATTGTTTCTATGCCAATCTCTTTAAGACTGTCAACCAACTCCCCTTCGTCAGGGCATACAACAATTGGATTAAAGATATTTTTATTTAATCCGGCAACAAGATAATAGAGGCTTCGCTGCCCGCCTCCTTTCATCCCTCCGAAACTGGAAAAGTAGAGTATATTGAATCTTCTGTTGTTTGTTTTATACATCCAACTATCTATTCCGCATCAGAAGGTTTTTGCTGGTTTATGGATATTATCCACCTATAAGCGACATTGTTCTGGAGCATTTTTTAAATATATTGTCGTTTATATAATGTCTTTCAGGCTTTTTTTTGACTGCATGGAACAGGATGTCTTCTATTTCTTTGTCTGCCGCACCTCTTCTAATGACATCCTTAACATCTGTCTCGTCATCAGAAAACAGGCATGTCCGCAGTTTACCGTCTGCTGTAAGGCGAAGCCTATTGCATGAACCGCAGAAATGGTCTGATACAGGGCTTATAAAACCTATTTCTCCGATTCCGTCTGAAAACCTATACCTTCTTGCAGGACCTGTCCTTTTTTCAGGAGTTTCAAGAGGTATCAGTTTTTGATATCTTTCTATAATATCTTTTATTTCCATTGTCGTCATACACTTATCCCTCTGCCAGCCTGCCTCTACCTCAAAAGGCATATATTCAATATACCTTATATGATATGGCATCTTTTTTGTCAGCATTGCAAAATCCATTATCTCATCTTCATTAAACCCTTTTATAACAACCATATTTACCTTTATCGGATTTAAACCAACCCTAAAAGATTCCTCTAATCCTAGCAAGACCTCTTCCAGATTATCAGCCCGTGTGATACTTTTAAACCTCTCCATTTTTAATGAATCCAGACTAACATTAACCCTGCCGAGTCCTGCGTTTTTTAGCGCCATTGCATATTCTTTCAACAAAACACCGTTTGTTGTAAGACTTAAATCCTCAACCCCAATATCAGATATATTCTTTATAAAATCAACAACCCCTTTTCTAACAAGTGGTTCACCGCCTGTAAGCCTTATCCTTGTTACACCATGTGACACGCATATCTTTATTATCCTCAAGAGTTCCTCATACCTTAAGATGCTTTCATGGTGTGCAAGTTGAATGCCGTCAGAAGGCATGCAGTAAACACATCTTAGGTTACAGCGGTCTGTAATAGATATCCTCAGATAGTCTATAGAACGGTTGTATGAATCAATTAGTTGCGGCATATCTTACTGCCTTTCAGGTGTTTCCGAATCATAATCTGTAAACCTTTGCAATTTACCACCTCCGCTGCCGCTGTCTTCCTCAAAAAATCTTGAAGAGCGAGAGGTAACTGATGTATTTTCTACTGCAAACTCTGTTGGTGCTGTCCCTTGTTTAAATGCCTCAAAGATGATTTTGTCTGAAGCCTGCCCCTGAATGGTTCTATCAGGGGATTGGGAGGCAAGTTTTCCTGTCATGGCATCTATCTTTGCAAATACAATCCCTTCTGGTATGGCAAAGTTTTTTACAGGTGTCCTTTCCACTGCCTTCTGCATAAAATAAAGCCATATAGGAAGTGCGGCCCTGGCACCTGTTTCAGCATGACCAAGAGGTCTTTCATCATCATAACCTATCCATGCACCTGCAGCAAGGTCAGGTGTATATCCTATAAACCATGCATCATTTAGATTATTTGTTGTGCCTGTCTTTCCTGCCGCAGGTCTTCCCAGTGCCTTTGCCCTCTGTCCTGTGCCTTCCTGTATAACGGCTTGCAGGAGATTGGTCATTATAAATGCAGTTTCAGTACTTATAACATCCTCTGTCAGTGTTGTATTTTCCTCAATAATATTACCTGCCTTATCAGTTATCTTTTTAATAAAGAATGGTTCAACCCTTTTCCCCTGGTTCGCAAACACAGCAAAGGCATTGGTTAGTTCCATTAAGGATACACCTGATGAACCAAGGGCAATGGATAAATTCCTTGCAAGCGGCGACATTATACCCAGTCTGCGGGCATAATCAATTGCATAGCCAACCCCTATATCTTGTAATATCTTGATTGATACAACATTTCTTGAATGTGTCAAGGCGCTCCTAAATGTTATTGGCCCGTAAAATTTCTGGTCAAAGTTCTGCGGTCTCCAATCCTCTTCACCCTTTATGGTCTCTTCAAATACGATAGGGGAGTCCATTATCACAGATGCAGGTGTCCATCCTTTGTCAATTGCTCCTGCGTATATGATTGGCTTAAATGCTGAGCCGGGCTGTCTTCTGGATTGGATGACTCTATTGAATTGTGTTTTGGAAAAGTCTGAACCGCCTACTAATGCCCTGATATAACCTGTAGATGGTTCAATCGCAACAATGGATGCCTGTGCAATCGGTTCCTGCTCAAGGGTAAGGATTATAGTCCCTTTTTCTTTTTCTGGCAGTTCTTTGATATTGACAAGGAGTATGTCCCCTTTTTTGATAATCTGGTTTATATCTTTAAGATGTTTTCCTGCATCAGGGTCATTTGTAGGATTATAGAGTTTTGCCCACTGTATATCATCAAATCTTATTTCTCCCTTTCTGTTGCCAAGCATTACTGTTACAACCTTTGTCTGTGGATTTACTGCTGTTACTACACAGCGGTATATCTTGCTTGTCTCAAGCGGTTTTTTTATAATCTCTCCATCTACCTCTTCAATAAATTTAGTCATCTCATCTTTGCTGGAAAGATGTCCTAATGGTCCTCTGTAGCCATGCCTTCTGTCATATTCCTTTAATCCGTTTGCAACAGCAAGGTTAGCTGCCTTTTGGAGTTCTACATTTAATGTAGTATATATCTTAAGTCCACCCCTGTAGAGTAAATCCTCGCCATATTTATCTTCTACATAACGGCGGACATGCTCTGTAAAATAATGTCCAACCCACAAACTTTTAACCTCTTTTGGTTTTAGTTTGATGCCGTATTTAATGGACCTTTCAGCATCTTCCCTTTTTATAAAACCCGCCTCTTCCATCCTTTTTATTACATAATGCTGACGCTCTTTTGCTGTTTGTGGATTATAATATGGTGAATATCTGCTTGGCGCCTTTGGAAGACCTGCCAGAAGGGCTGCCTCTGCAATATTTATTTCTTTTGCATCTTTTCCAAAATATGTTTCAGATGCTGCCTGCACACCATAGGCGCCGTTTCCCAGATATATCTGATTGAGATACAGGTGCAGAATCTCTTCTTTAGAAAGATTCCTTTCTATGCGGTGGGCAAGGATCATCTCCCTTATCTTTCTTGATATGCTCCTTTCAGGGGTAAGAAAAAAGGATTTTGCAACCTGCTGGGTTATTGTGCTTCCACCCTGCACAATCTTTCCTGCAAACAGATTCTTATAAAATGCCCGCATGATGCTCATATAGTCAATGCCTTCATGTTTAAAAAAGCGGGCATCCTCCGCAGCAAGAAATGCATTTATCAAATGCCTTGGCATACTTGAAATGGGGATGACGATCCTCCTTTCTGTGTAAAACTCTCCTATAATCTGTCCGTCATCTGAGTAAACCTTTGTTATGATATTCGGGTTGTACTCTTCAAGTGTTTTTAATGAGGGTAGACCATTTGCAAAATATGAATAAACACCGTATGAGACAGCAGCAGCACTGATTATGATGAGAGACATTATTAAAAAAAAGACCTTTAAAAATCTTTTCACTATAGACCCCTTGTTCAAGACAATTTAGAAATTATCATAACAAAAAGGAACTGCAATAGCAAGCAATACCCTGCCGCCCTGCTGTCGTAGATTGTGGAATACATTTTGGTCTTTTTAACCCTGTTGTCTTTTTAACCCTTGACATTAGTTGCTGCGGTGGTAATATAAAATCTCATTTTTTTTTAAGAGGAGGACATCATGGCAGGTCTTAATAAGGTTATGTTAATAGGAAGGCTTGGGGCTGACCCGGAAGTAAAATATTCACCCGGTGGCACAGCAGTTACAACCTTTAAAATTGCTACTTCTGAAAGATGGAAAGGCAAAGATGGGAATTTGCAAGAAAGGACCGAGTGGCACAGGATTGTTACATTTGGCAAGACAGCAGAGATATGCGGCGAATATCTGGTAAAGGGTAAACAGATATATATTGAGGGAAGGCTGCAAACCAGAAGTTGGGAGGATAAGGATGGCAATAAAAGATGGACAACAGAAATAATTGCAAATACAATGCAGATGCTAGGTAGTCCTCCTAATGAACAGGCAAAAGGACAGGCAATAGGACAGGCAATAGAGGAAGTTGGTTTTTCACAGGATAACAATACACCTATAGACGATGTTCCTTTTTAATCCAGAAAATAATAGGTTGAGAAAAATACTGTGTCAAGAAAAATTCTGACTATTTTTTTGTATCAACCTGATGCCTGTTTAATAACCACTTTTTAAATTCAGGGAAAACTCGTTGCAATTCTATTTTAAGCCATACCCTTTCCTCGTCTGAGGCATTATTCCAAAAATCATCAAGCCATTCCTTTATGTCTTCTTTTGGGATATCTTCCTCATTAACGAGCCTCTTATCCCCATTTTGAGGTATGTAAATCTTACCTGTGAGAAGCCAGTTAATATCTAAATCAAAGCACCTCTTAAGAGATATTAGTATCTCTGCCCCCGGCATCTTTTTATTTGACTCAATCTCGGATAAGAATCCCTGAGAGGTTACTATCATATTAGCAAACTCCTGCTGGGTAAGGTTTTTGGATTTCCTGAATTGTCTTAACCTTTTTCCTAATAAGACCTGTTTTTCTTCCATCTTCTCTCTCCTTTTCCTATAGGTATAGGTTATAATAATCTCTCATGCATATTAAAAAATTTGAAATTCCCCCAATCCTGTGTTATATCGTTTACAATGGACAATACCCCCACAGATTACGAGCATCAAGATTTACAAATAGGTGAAATGGGAGATAGATTACGCATCATCCCTCTCGGCGGCCTCGGTGAAATAGGCTTAAATATGCTCGTTATGGAGTATAGAGATTCCATAATTGTTATAGACTGCGGGCTTATGTTCCCTGAAGACTACATGCTGGGTATTGACATCGTCATCCCTGATATTTCATATCTTAAAAAAAATATTGAAAAGGTTAAGGCATTTGTCATAACCCATGGACATGAAGACCATATTGGCGCCCTGCCGTTTGTGTTAAATGAAATCAAGGCTCCGCTATATGCTACCACCCTTACTATCGGCTTCATTCAGGAAAAACTTAAGGAATTTAATCTTGATAAATCTACACAGTTTGTCCGTGTAAAACCAAGACAGACCGTATCAATATGTCAGTTTAAGGTTTAATTCATAAGAGTTAGTCATTCCATAGTTGACGGTGTCGGACTTGCCATTACAACACCAATTGGCACAGTCATCCACACAGGGG
>JACRPW010000042.1 GCA_016223005.1 Deltaproteobacteria bacterium
AGAAGGGTCATTAACAGAAATAACAGGCTAAAGAGGTTAATGGAATTAAGTGCCCCTGACATCATTGTGAGAAATGAGAAGAGGATGCTTCAGGAGGCTGTTGACGCGCTGTTTGATAATGGCAGAAGAGGAAGGGTGGTTACAGGACAGAACAAGAGGCCGCTAAAATCCCTTTCTGATATGATTAAAGGCAAGGGCGGAAGATTCAGACAGAACCTGCTTGGCAAACGGGTTGATTATTCAGGAAGGTCTGTTATTGTTATTGGCCCTGATTTAAAACTTCATCAATGCGGACTGCCGAAGAGAATGGCACTGGAACTCTTTAAGCCGTTCATTTACCACAAACTTGAGGAAAGAGGTTATTGCACAACCATAAAGGCTGCAAAAAAGATGGTAGAGAAAGAAAAGTCTGAAGTATGGGATGTGCTTGACGAAGTTATAAGGGAGCATCCTGTACTCTTAAACAGGGCACCCACCCTGCATCGTCTTGGCATTCAGGCATTTGAGCCTGTTCTTATAGAAGGCAAGGCAATACAACTTCATCCCCTTGTATGTACTGCATTCAATGCAGACTTTGACGGTGACCAGATGGCTGTCCATATTCCATTGTCTATTGAGGCACAGGCAGAGGCAAGGATCCTTATGATGTCAACAAACAATATCCTTTCCCCTGCCTCTGGTAAGCCCATAATTATCCCAACGCAGGATATTGTTCTTGGACTCTACTACCTTACAAGGGAAAGATATGGTGTAAAGGGGGAGGGAAGGCTGTTCTCCTCTCCAGAAGAAGTGAGGATAGCATACGATACAGGTGTGGTTAATCTGCAGGCATGCATAAAGGTCAGGATAGATGGAGAGATTGAAGAAACTACAGTTGGAAGGATTATACTCAGGGAAATCGTCCCTTCTGAAGTCCCATTTGATTTAATAAACATGGTAATGGATAAGAAGCATCTGGCAAACCTGATTGATACCTGCTACAGGGCTGCAGGTGATAAAAAGACTGTTATACTTGCTGACCAACTTAAGAATATGGGGTACTGGTACGCAACAAAGGCAGGCATATCAATATGTATTGATGATATGAAGATACCTGCAGAAAAGACCGAAGTGCTTGACAAGGCGTATAAAGAGGTTCAGGAGATTCAAAAGCAGTATAACGAAGGGCTGATAACAGATGGTGAGAGGTATAATAAGGTTATAGATATATGGGCCAGGGCAGCTGAAGAGGTTAAGGCAGCGATGCTTAAGGGACTTGGAACAGAAACAGCTCTTGATGAAAATGGCAAAGAGAAAAAGGTTCCGAGTTTTAATCCAATATTTATGATGGCAGATTCAGGGGCAAGGGGTTCTGCTGAACAGATAAGACAGCTGGCTGGCATGAGGGGTCTTATGGCAAAACCATCAGGTGAGATTATAGAGGCGCCAATTACAGCCAATTTCAGAGAAGGGTTGACAGTTCTGCAGTACTTTATCTCTACACATGGTGCGAGGAAAGGTCTTGCTGATACCGCGCTCAAGACAGCAAATTCAGGTTATCTTACCAGAAGGCTCGTTGATGTTGCGCAGGATGTTATAATTGCAGAAGATGATTGCGAAACCATAGACGGCATCTATATGTCATCCCTTATGGAGGGCGGTGAGATTGTAGAGCCTATTGGAGAGAGGATTCTCGGCAGGGTTGCCCTTGAAGATATAGTTGACCCATTCAGCGATAAAATCATTATTGAAGCAAATGATGAGATAGATGAGGATAAGGTAAAACAGATAGATGATGCAGGTATTGAAAAGATAAAGATAAGGTCAGTTCTGACATGCAGGTCCAAGAGAGGTATATGCAGAAAATGTTATGGGAGGGACCTTGCCAGAGGCAGAATCGCTGATATCGGTGAGGCAGTAGGAGTCATTGCAGCACAGTCTATAGGTGAACCAGGGACCCAGTTGACCATGAGGACATTTCATATCGGTGGTACAGCAAGCAGGATGGCAGCACAGACTGCCATAGAGGCAAGGCACGACGGTATTATAAAATTTCATGACTTTACTATTGCTGCTAACTCAAGAGGCGATCTTGTTACAATGAACAGACGCGGCGAGATTATTATACAGGATGAACATGGAAGAGAACGGGAGAGAAACCCGGTTACATATGGTGCCAAACTCAAGGTTAAAGAAGGGCAGAAGGTAAAGGCAGGCACAGTCCTTGCAGAATGGGACCCATATACTATACCAATAATTGCAGAGACATCAGGAAGAATCAAGTTCGGTGATATAGAAGAAGGCAAGACTATAAAAGAACAGGTTGATGAGATTACAGGACTTTCCAGTAAGGTCATAGTCAGTCATAAGGAAGGCGATTTTAGACCAAGGGTTTCCATAAAGGATTCAAGCGGTAAGACATTGAAGGTGCCCGGCAGGGATATAGAGGCAAGGTATCTGTTGCCTGTAGGTGCAATTATTATGGCTTCGGAATGGGACGAGATTAAGGCAGGTGATGTTATAGCGAAGATTCCGAGAGAGACAACAAAGACAAAGGATATTACAGGAGGTCTGCCAAGGGTTGCAGAACTCTTTGAGGCAAGGAAACCTAAGGAATGTGCTGTGATAAGCGAGATTGATGGTATAGTGTCATTTGGAAAAGACACTAAGGGGAAAAGGAAGATAATTATTACACCAGAGATTGGAGAACCCAAAGAATATCTTATTCCAAAAGGCAAACATATAAGTGTACGCGATGGTGATATGGTTGGGGCAGGGGAACCATTGATGGACGGTTCTGTAAATCCGCATGATATATTGAGTGTTCTTGGTGTTCAGGAACTGGCAAAGTATCTGGTGGATGAGGTTCAGGAGGTTTATAGATTGCAGGGGGTTAAAATCAATGACAAACATATTGAGGTCATAGTGAGGCAGATGCTTAGAAAGGTAAAGATTAAGGATACAGGAGATACGGACCTTCTTACAGGTGAACAGGTTGACAGGGCTGTATTTGAAGAAGAGAATGCAAAGGTTCTTGCAAAGAAGGGTAGACCTGCAACAGCAGAACCGCTTTTGCAGGGTATAACAAAGGCATCGCTTTCAACGGATAGTTTTATCTCCGCTGCATCGTTTCAGGAGACCACAAGGGTCCTGACAGAGGCAAGTATATCTGGCAGGATAGATTATTTGAGGGGGCTTAAGGAAAATGTCATTATGGGGAGGCTTATACCTGCTGGCACAGGTTTTCATAAGTATAAAAATGTAGATATAGTATCTGAAGTGCCGCAGGAGCAGGAAATTGCAGAAAAACAGTAAGAAAACACTAAACTGCCAAAAACTGCTTGACAAGTAAAATCTAAGTTGATAGATTAAATAAATTTTACTCCACCTGTAAACCTTAATTATACAGTGGTAGTAAGTAAGTTTGAAAGAAAGAGGGTTTTTATCAGATGCCAACAGTAAATCAACTTGTAAGAAAGGGTAGACAAAAGGTAAGGTGTAAAACCTCGTCTCCTGCACTTAAGGAATGTCCGCAGAAGAGAGGGGTTTGCACAAGGGTTTATACTACTACCCCTAAGAAGCCAAACTCTGCACTCAGAAAGGTTGCGAGGGTAAGACTCACAAATGGTATGGAAGTTACTTCGTATATACCGGGCATAGGGCATAACCTTCAGGAACATTCTGTTGTTCTTATACGCGGTGGAAGGGTTAAGGACCTGCCTGGTGTAAGGTATCACATAGTAAGGGGAACCCTTGACTCAGTTGGTGTGCAGAACAGGAAGCAGAGTCGTTCAAAATACGGCGCAAAGAAACCTAAGTAAATTGTAAATTGAAGATTGTAAATTGGGAATTGCAAAATGTTTATAAAATTTAAAATCTGAAACTTACAATTTCCATTTTACAATGGAGCGAAGCGACAAGGAGGTTTTTAAATGTCAAGAAAAGGGAAAACCCCTAAAAGAGATATACTGCCAGATCCTAAATACAATGATAAACTTATTACCAGATTTGTTAATGGTATAATGAAAGAGGGCAAGAAAAGCCTTGCTGAATCTATACTATATAAATCTCTGGACAGGATAAAGGAAAAGACAAAGGATGATCCAATAAAAATTCTTAAGAAGGCAATTGATAATGTTAAGCCGTCTGTTGAGGTAAGGTCAAGAAGGGTTGGAGGTGCTACATATCAGGTGCCTGTGGAAGTTAGAAGTGATAGAAAACTGGCACTTGCCATAAGATGGTTGACAGCATATGCCGATACGAGAAGTGAAAAGTCAATGGTTGAAAAATTGGCAGGCGAACTAATGGATGCATATAATAATAAGGGCAGTGCGGTTAAAAAGAGAGAGGATGTGCATAAGATGGCAGAGGCAAATAAGGCATTTGCCCATTACAGGTGGTAAGTTTTTTTAATATTAATTGTAAATTGAAGATTGAAAATTGAAAATTTTAAAATGAAAAAGCAAACAAATTTACAATTTAAAATTTACAATTTGCATTTTCCAATAGGAGCAAAGCGACAAGATGGCAAGGGTAGTATCATTAGAAAAGACAAGAAATATAGGGATAATGGCACATATAGATGCAGGGAAGACTACTACAACAGAAAGGATTCTCTATTATACAGGTGTTTCTTATAAAATCGGTGAAGTGCATGACGGAACTGCAGTTATGGACTGGATGGTTCAGGAACAGGAAAGAGGCATTACCATTACATCTGCTGCAACCACATGCTTATGGAAAGACAACCGCATCAACATCATTGACACACCCGGGCATGTAGATTTTACAATAGAGGTAGAAAGATCTTTGCGGGTTTTAGATGGTGCTGTAGCGGTATTTTGTGCAGTTGGCGGTGTTGAACCGCAGTCAGAAACAGTTTGGAGACAGGCTGACAAATATCGTGTCCCAAGGATTGCATTTGTAAATAAGATGGATAGAGTTGGGGCAGATTACACACGAGTTATAAATATGATGGTTGACAGACTCAAGACAAGACCTGCTGTAATACAACTGCCTGTTGGTTCAGAGGATAATTTTAGAGGTGTTGTTGACCTTGTAAATATGAATGCAGTTATATGGGATGAGTCAACTTTAGGTGCGAAATATCATCTCGAAGAAATCCCTGCAGACATGAAAGAGATTGCTCAGCAGTACAGAGATAAACTTATAGAGACAGCAGCAGACTTTGATGAGAGACTTATGGAAAGGTATTTAAACGGCGAAAATATAAGTGCGGCTGAGCTCAAGGCTGCTATTAGAAAAGGGACGATTTCAATGGGTATAACGCCTACTATATGCGGCTCATCCTTTAAAAACAAGGGTGTTCAGCCTATGCTGGATGCTGTTATAGATTATCTTCCTGCGCCAGTAGATATCCCTGCTAAAACAGGTATTAACCCTGATACAAATCAGGAGGAGACAAGGGAGACTAATGACAACGCTCCATTTGCTGCACTTGCCTTCAAGATAATGACAGACCAGTTTGTCGGGCAACTAACATTTTTCAGGGTATATTCAGGGACCCTTGATTCAGGCTCATATATATATAATGCTACAAAGGGGCATAAGGAGAGGATTGGAAGGCTCCTCAAGATGCATGCAAACAAGAGAGAAGATATAAAAGAGGTGTATGCAGGTGATATAGCAGCAGCAGTTGGGTTAAAGAATACAATTACAGGCGACACCTTGTGTGATGAAAATAAACCCATAATCCTTGAGTCAATAGACTTCCCTGAACCTGTTATGAGTATTGCTATAGAGCCTAAGACAAAGGCTGACCAGGAAAAACTTGGCATATCTTTGCAGAAACTTGCAATAGAAGATCCATCGTTCAGAGTCAAGACTGATGAAGAAACAGGGCAGACTATAATATCAGGGATGGGTGAACTGCATCTGGAGATTATTGTAGACAGACTCTTGAGAGAATTTAAGGTAGAGGCAAATGTTGGTAAGCCTCAGGTTGCGTATAAAGAGACCATTACTAAAAAGGTTGAAGTAGAAGGTAAATATATTCGTCAGACAGGCGGCAGGGGTCAGTATGGTCATGTATGGATCAATGTTGAGCCTATGGAGCCGGGCGGCGGTTTTGTATTTGAGAATGATATTGTCGGCGGTACGGTTCCAAAGGAATATATACCTGCTGTTGAAAAGGGTATCAGGGAGGCAATAGATACAGGTGTCCTTGCAGGTTATCCTGCAGTTGATATAAAGGTTTCATTATTTGATGGTTCATATCATGATGTTGATTCATCAGAAATGGCATTTAAGATAGCAGGTTCAATGGCATTTAAGGATGGGTGCAGAAAGGCATCACCGATTTTGTTAGAACCTATAATGGATGTTGAGGTGGTGGTTCCTGAACAGTTTATGGGTGATGTAATAGGAAACTTAAGTTCAAGAAGGGGTAGAATTATGGGGATGGATACTAGGGCTGGATTTCAGGTGATTCAGTCAAAGGTGCCTCTTGCAAATATGTTTGGATATTCAACGGATCTTCGTTCAGCAACACAAGGCAGGGCAACATTTACAATGCAGTTTTCTCATTATGAACAGGTGCCTTCATCCGTTGCAGAAGATATTATTGCAAAGGTGCAAGGAAAATAAAAATCAAAAATCAAAATGCAAAAATCAAAATGACAGATTAAAATATAAAAATAAATTTCCTTAATTTTGATTTTTGATATTTAATATTTGAATTTTCTTTTAACAGGAGGTTTTTATGAGCAAGGCTAAATTTGAGAGGACGAAGCCGCACATAAATGTAGGGACTATAGGGCATGTAGACCATGGGAAGACCACACTAACAGCGGCGATAACAAAGACATTAAGCCAGAAGGGATTTGCTGAATTTCTTGCATATGACCAGATAGACAAATCCCCTGAGGAGAGGGAGAGGGGGGTTACAATAAGCATAAGCCATGTAGAATATCAGACAGACAAGAGGCACTATGCCCATGTAGACTGTCCTGGGCATGCAGATTATATAAAGAACATGATAACTGGGGCTGCCCAGATGGATGGTGCGATACTTGTGGTTAGTGCTGCTGATGGTCCTATGCCGCAGACGAGGGAGCATATACTTCTTGCCAGACAGGTAGGGGTTCCGTATATAGTGGTATATTTGAACAAGGTTGACATGCTTGATGACAAGGAACTGCTGGATTTAGTAGAATTAGAGGTAAGGGAATTATTAAGCAAGTACAAATTTCCAGGTGATGAGATACCATTTATCAAAGGCAGTGCATTAAAGGCATTAGAAGGGGACAAGGGGGAGTTGGGAGAGCAGTCTATAATAAAACTTCTTGATGCCCTTGACGCATATATACCTGAGCCTAAGAGGGCGGTAGACAAGCCGTTTCTCATGCCTGTTGAGGATGTATTTTCCATATCAGGGAGGGGGACAGTAGTAACCGGCAGGGTAGAGAGAGGGACAGTAAAGGTAGGGGAAGAGATAGAGATAGTAGGACTCAAGCCCACGACCAAGACAGTAGTAACAGGGGTAGAGATGTTCAGGAAGCTTTTGGACGAAGGCAGGGCAGGAGACAATATAGGGGCACTTTTAAGAGGCACTAAGAAAGAGGAAGTAGAGAGGGGACAGGTATTAGCGAAGCCTGGTTCAATAACGCCGCATACGAAGTTTAAGGCAGAGGTATATATATTAACGAAAGAGGAAGGCGGGAGGCACACGCCATTTTTCAATGGTTACAGGCCTCAGTTTTATTTTAGGACGACAGATGTTACTGGGATAGCCCAATTACCTGAGGGTGTGGAGATGGTGATGCCTGGGGACAATGTTAGTATAGAAGTAGAGTTAATAATGCCGATAGCGATGGAAGATGGACTTCGGTTTGCGGTAAGAGAGGGAGGCAGGACAGTAGGCGCAGGGGTTGTAACTAAGGTATTGGCGTAAGAATAACTACAGTGAACAGTCGTTAGTAAATAGTAGATAGTAAAAACTATTCACTGTTCATTATTCACCATTCACTAATTACTGTTCACTATTCACTGTCTTTAAAGGGAGAAGGATATGAGAGATATTATCACACTAGCATGTACAGAGTGTAAAAACAGAAATTACACAACAACAAAAAATAAAAAAACTGTTACAGAGAAATTGGAATTAAAAAAATTCTGTGAACATTGCAGAAAGCATACGCTTCACAAGGAAACAAAGTAAAGCAATTATGAATTTTTAATTCGTAATTCTTAATTGATAATTGTCTTTTAAATACAGGCCAGTAGCTCTAACGGCTAGATCATCGGTCTCCAAAACCGAGTGTTGGGGGTTCGAATCCCTCCTGGCCTGCCAGAAAAATACAATTCCTGCCAGTTAAAAGTGAGATGTGAAAAATGTAAGAAGTAAGAAATAAGGTGTGAGATGAGGTGTATTGCATCCCCAGTTCTCACATATCACATTTTACTATTTATAAAGAGGGATATATGG
Organism: Deltaproteobacteria bacterium; assembly: GCA_016223005.1. NCBI lineage: Bacteria > Pseudomonadati > Myxococcota > Myxococcia > Deltaproteobacteria bacterium. Next base: position 8,426 of record JACRPW010000042.1, read on the forward strand.
AATTCATAGAAAATGCAAAACAGTTTTTGCTTGAAGCAAGACAGGAACTACGAAAGGTGACTTGGTCAACCAAGCAGCATGTTATGGCATCAACATGGGTTGTTTTAGGGGTTGTGGTTGTCATCTCTATTTTTCTTGGTATCGTGGATTTGGTTCTTGCAAAGGTTGTAAAATATATACTTAGTTGAGGTATTATGGCAAAGAAGTGGTATGTGGTACACACATATTCAGGTTATGAAAACAGGGTAAAGGCTTCACTTGAGGAAAGGATTAAGACGGCAGGGATGCAGGAGTTTTTCTCAGAGGTCATTATCCCATCAGAAAAGATTGTGGAGATGGTAAAGGGTGAGAAGAGAATAACCTCCAGAAAATTCTTTCCGGGGTATATCCTTGTAAAAATGGAATTGAATGATGATACATGGCACCTTGTAAAAAATACGCCAAAGGTAACAGGGTTTGTTGGCGGGGGAACCACCCCTACTTTTATTTCAGAAGATGATGTGAAAAAGATAACCCATCAGATGGAAGAAGGTGCAGCGAGACCAAAACCACGGGTTTCTTTTGAGAGGGGTGAAGGTATTAGAGTTGTTGATGGACCTTTTACGAATTTTACAGGGGTGGTTGAAGAAGTTAAGCCTGATAAAGGGAAACTTAAGGTGCTTGTAAGTATATTTGGCAGGGCAACACCTGTGGAAGTTGATTTTATTCAGGTTGAAAAGGTATAAAGACAGGCAATGGGCGATGGGCAATAGGCGATAGGAATTCATAACCTATTGCCCATAGCCTATAGCCCATAACCTGTATTTTAAGGAGATAAAATATGGCAAAAAAGGTTATTACGCAGATTAAACTACAGATTCCGGCAGGCAAGGCAAATCCTTCTCCACCCGTTGGACCCGCACTCGGGCAGCATGGTGTAAATATAATGGAGTTTTGCAAGCAGTTCAATGCAAAGACGCAAAAGGAAGAAGGCATGATAACTCCTGTTGTTATTACAGTGTATATAGACAGGACTTTTTCTTTTATCACCAAAACACCACCTGCATCTATCTTGTTATTAAAGGCTGCAGGGATTGAGAAGGGTTCTGGCACGCCGAATAAGAACAAGGTTGGCAAGGTAACAAAACAGCAAGTAATGGACATTGCTAAATTAAAGATGCAGGATTTAACTGCATCAAACATTGATGCGGCGGTAAAAACCATAGAAGGCACTGCACGCAATATGGGAATAGTTGTGGAGGGATAGATATATGGCAAACCTTGGGAAAAAATATATTACTGCAAAGAAGAAGATTCAAGAAGGTAAAAATTATACTATAGAAGATGCTGTAAAACTGGTATCTGATATTAAAACTGCAAATTTTGATGAGACAGTTGACCTTGCTGTTCGTCTAGGGGTTGACCCAAAACACCCTGAGCAGATGGTAAGAGGTACAGTAGTTCTTCCCAATGGTATAGGTAAGGATATCAAAGTCCTTGTTTTTGCCAAAGGTGAAAAAGAAAAAGAGGCACGGGATGCAGGTGCAGATTATGCAGGGGCAGAGGAACTTATAGAAAAGGTTTCAAAAGGCTGGCTGGACTTTGATAGCGCTATTGCCACTCCTGACATGATGGGTGCTGTTGGAAAGATTGGCAAGGTTCTTGGTCCGAGAGGGCTGATGCCGAATCCAAAGACAGGAACAGTTACATTTGACATTGCAAAGGCAGTAAAGGACGCAAAGGCAGGGAAGGTTGAGTTTAAAGTTGATAAGGCTGGCAATGTGCATTGCCCATTCGGGAAGATTTCATTCGGTGCTGACAAATTAAAAGGCAATCTGGACGCCCTGTTGGATATCATCGTAAAGGCAAAGCCTTCTAGCAGTAAAGGGATTTATCTGAAGGGCATAACTGTTTCAACAACTATGGGTCCTGGTATTAAGATAGACCCTGTTCATGTGAGAGATATGTTTAAATAAGATATAAAAAAGTGAAAAACAGAAAGCGAAAAACTAAAAACTAATGTACCTTTGTTTTACACTTTTCGCTTTGCACTTTCCACTTTAGTATAACGGTCAAAGACAGCAGGTGCCATAACTACAGTGAATAGTTGTTAGTGAATAGTAGATAGTAAAAACTATTCACTGTTCACCATTCACTGTAGTTTTATTGGCTTAATGTCCTGCCGAGACGAAAAAGTAAGTTAAGGGGTTAAGGAGTTGAAGGAGTTAAAGAGTTAAATTTTTTTTTACTCCCAAACTCTCTAACTCATAAACTCTTTAACTCGTTTCTGTCTTTGACAAAAAAATCAAGGATAGAAAGGGGGGATAAAAGGTGCATAGAGAAAGTAAGATTTCAGCAGTTAAAGACCTTCAGGAGAGATTTAAAAGGGCAAAGGCTGCCTTTATTGCAGATTATCGCGGATTGAAAGTAGAAGAAATCACAGCTTTACGGAAATCCTTAAGAGATGTCTCAGTTGATTTGAAGGTAGTAAAGAATACCCTTGCAAAGATTGCGCTGCATGGGACAGATGGTGAATCTCTCAATAACTTTTTTGAGGGTCCAACTGTTGTAGCGTTATCTTACGGTGACCCTGTTTCAGCAGCAAAGGTACTCTCTCAATTTGCAAGAGGCCAGTCTAACTTTAAACTCAAGGCAGGGCTTCTCGGCAGCAGGGCTATTGATGTAAGTGCAATCAAATCATTATCTGAACTGCCTGCAATAGAGGTTCTTCTTAGTAAACTTATAGGGGTTATGAGCATGGCAGGGGCAGGAAGGCTTGTCAGTGTGCTCCGTGCTGTGCCGCGAAAATTTGTATATACGCTTGACGCAATAAAAACTAACAAAGAGTTAATGAGTTGATGAGTTAAAGAGTTAAGGAGTTAAACTCCTCAACTCCAAAACTCCTTAACTCCATAACTTAAAAAAAGGAGGTCTTAAAAAATGGCAGAGATTACAAAAGAGGATGTAGTAAAATATATTGAAGGGATGACAGTCCTTGAACTGTCAGAACTGGTAAAGGAATTGGAAAATAAATTTGGTGTTACTGCCGCTGCACCTGCCGCATCCGCTGCTCCATCCACGGCAGGTGGTGCGGTTCAGGCCGCTGCGGCTGAAGAGAAAACAGAGTTTAGTGTAATACTGAAGTCTGTAGGCGCTGATAAAATTAAGGTCATAAAAGAGGTAAGGGCTATAACATCATTGGGTTTAAAAGAGGCTAAAGATCTGGTTGAGGGTGCACCAAAAACATTAAAAGACGGCGTGTCAAAGGCAGATGCTGAAAATATTAAAAAGCAATTAACAGCAGTAGGTGCAGAGGTAGAGATTAAATAATAAAGGTTGAAGGCTGAAGGTAAAGGGCAAAAGGCGAGAGGCAAATGGCAAAAGGGAAAAACCTTTAGCCATTAGCCTTAAGCCTTCAAGCCTTCAAGCCTAAATGGAGAATAAATAGATGCCGTACTCTTTAGCAAACAATATGGTTTTAAGAAAGAACTTTTCCCGTATCAAAAAGGTGGCGGACATACCGAACCTTATTGAGATTCAAAAGAGGTCTTTTGACCAGTTTCTTCAAAAGAACTTAAAACCAGACCAGAGACAGGATATAGGGCTGCAGGCTGTTTTTAAAAGTGTTTTTCCTATAAAAGATTTTAGCAATAAGTCTTCGTTGGAATTTGCAGGTTATTCCCTTGAGGAACCTAAATATACGGTTGAGGAGTGCAGGGAAAGGGGTGTGACATTTGCTGCACCTGTGAAGATTACTGTCAGATTGATTGTATGGGATAAGGATACTAATACAAATACAGGTGTAAATAGCATAAGGGATATAAAGGAGCAGGAGGTGTATTTTGGTGAGATTCCCCTTATGAGTGAAACAGGGACATTTATAATAAATGGCACCGAGAGGGCTATAGTAAGCCAGCTCCACCGTTCTCCTGGGGTCTTTTTTGAATATGATAAAACCAAAGGTTCTCTTAGCGGCAAACTGCAATTTACTGCAAGGGTAATACCATATCGCGGTTCATGGCTTGATTTTGAATTTGACCAGAAGGACTGGCTGTATGTCCGCATTGATAAGCGCAGGAAGATGCTGTCCACCGCACTTTTAAAGGCACTGGGATTTTCAGAAGAAGAGCTACTGAACTACTTCTACCCAAGTGAAACAATTGTTCTTGACGAGAAGGGCAGTTTGAAGACTGTTAAACCGGACCATCTTGTTGGATACAAGGCCGGTAAGGATATTAAAGACCCTAAAACAGGGGAAGTGATTATTAAGAAAGACCGCAAGTTCAACAAGGTCATGATAAAAAAACTTGTGGCAGCCGGAGTAAAATATATACCGGTTGAAATAGAAGAAATTATCGGGAAACTGGCATCCAGAGATATAGTTGACAATTTAACAGGAGAGGTAATACTTGAATGCAACCAGCCTGTTACAAATGAAAAATTTTTAGAGATAAAAAAAAGAGGTATCAAGAAATTTGATATATTATTTATTGATGCTATTGGCAGTTCTTTAAGGGATACCCTTGTAAATGATAAAATTGGCAATGAGGAGACAAGACCTGTTCAGGAATATAAAAAAACCCATCCTGATAACTTAACCACAAATATGACATTTAATGCAAGACTTGAGATTTGCAAAAGACTCAGGCCTGGTGAACCTCCAACTGTGGACAGCGCCAACAAACATTTTAATAATCTTTTCTTTTCAAGTGAAAGATATGACCTTTCAAAGGTTGGAAGACTTAAGATAAACCGTAAATTCGGGTTTGATGTGCCGCTGGAGAATACTATTTTACGGAAAGAGGATATACTTGCGGCAGTTAAGTACCTGATTGGCTTAAAAAATGGACAGGGCAGTATTGATGATATAGACCATTTAGGCAACAGGAGGGTGAGATGTGTCGGTGAACTCCTGGAAAATCAGTACAGGATAGGACTGCTGCGCATGGAGAGGACAATTAAAGAGAGGATGAGTCTCGGTGATATAGAGACTATGATGCCGCATGACCTCATCAACCCAAAGCCTGTTTCTGCTGTAGTAAAGGAATTTTTTGGTTCAAGCCAGTTGTCACAGTTCATGGACCAGACAAATCCACTCTCTGAAATTACCCATAAGAGAAGACTGTCTGCCCTTGGGCCAGGGGGACTTACAAGGGAAAGGGCAGGATTTGAGGTTAGAGATGTTCACGCAACCCACTACGGCAGGAGTTGTCCTATAGAAACCCCTGAAGGGCCTAATATAGGACTTATCGTTTCTCTTTCAACCTATGCAAGGGTAAATGAATTTGGTTTTATAGAGACGCCTTACAGAGAGGTGACCGGTGGCAGGGTGACTGATAGAATAAAATACCTTTCTGCATTAGATGAGGAAAACCATACTATAGCACAGGCAAATGCCGTAATTGATAAGGATGGCGGGTTTACTACAGAATTCGTTTCAGCAAGGAAATCAGGGGATTTTGTTATGGCAAGACCTGAAGATATTACCCTCATGGATGTGTCTCCAAACCAGATGGTCAGTGTTGCTGCATCTCTTATTCCGTTTCTTGAAAATGATGATGCAAACAGGGCCCTCATGGGGTCAAATATGCAGAGACAGGCTGTACCACTCATCCAGTCAGAATCCCCTCTTGTCGGGACAGGGATGGAATCTATAGTTGCTAGGGATTCAGGCGTTGTTGTTATCGCAAAAAGGGATGGTGTGGTTGAGGACATTGATTCGTCAAGGATAATGATAAGGAATAAAGTTTCAGGGCATGTGGATACATACAATCTTTCAAAGTTTAGAAGGTCAAATCAGAATACATGCATAAATCAGAGACCGATTATAAAAAAGGGAGAAAAGGTTAAAGCAGGCGATATAATTGCAGACGGGACATCAACAGAACTAGGTGAACTTGCACTTGGAAGGAATATACTGGTCGCATTCATGTCATGGGGTGGTTATAACTTTGAGGATTCCATACTTATAAATGAGAGGCTTCTGGAGGATGACCTGTTTACATCAGTTCATATAGAAGAGTTTGAGATAGTTGCAAGGGATATAAAGATGGGCAAGGAAGAGATAACACGGGATATCCCAAATGTAGGTGAGGAGGCGCTCAAGGATCTTTGTGAAAGCGGCATAATACGGATAGGTGCAGAGGTAAAATCTGGCGATATACTGGTTGGGAAGATTACACCAAAAGGTGAAACACAGATGTCTCCTGAGGAAAAACTCCTTCGCGCCATTTTTGGTGAAAAGGCAGAAGATGTTAAGGATACATCCTTAAGGGTTCCGCCGGGGATAGAAGGTATTATTATTGATGCAAAGGTATTTTCAAGAAAGGGTGCGGATAAGGATGAAAGGACTAAATCAATAGAGGATAAAGAAATCGCCCGACTCTCCAAAGACCGCGATGATGAGATTGTGATTGCAAAAGAAGACGGATATAAGCGGATTAAAAAACTTCTTATTAGCAAGAAATCAAGTGTTAAATTGCAGGACAGGAAAGGGAATATCCTTATTTCAAAAGGGAAGGTTATAACAGAAGAGATACTTGCGAATATACCAAAGGACAAATGGCATAACATAATTACCGGTGATGAGGATACAGATGATGAAGTGAAGACTGTTGTTGAGGGTCTAAGTGAACAGATTGATTTAATAAAGGTTGTTTTTGATGAAAGGGTGAATAGGTTGAAAAGGGGAGACGAACTGCCGCCCGGTGTCATCAAGATGGTCAAGGTATATATTGCCATGAAGAGAAAGGTTTCTGTTGGTGATAAAGTGGCTGGAAGACATGGGAATAAGGGTGTTGTATCCAGAATACTTCCTAAAGAGGATATGCCGTATCTTGCAGATGGAACACCCATTGATATGATTTTAAATCCACTTGGTGTGCCGTCAAGGATGAATGTGGGGCAGATACTGGAAACCCATCTTGGTATGGCTGCCAGAGAACTGGGTAAAGAAATAGACGATTATCTGAAAACAAATTTTAGCACCAATGCCTTGCGTGAAAGACTAAAAAAGACATATGCATCGCCTGAAATCAGCAGATTTATAAACGAACTCTCTGACGGAGAGGTAACTTTGGTTGCAAAAAGGGCAGGAAGAGGCATTTGTATGGCAAGCCCTGTCTTTGACGGTGCCACAGAACAGGAGATAAAAGGACTTCTCGTAAAAACAGGCTTAAGACAAAACGGGAAGACAGTCCTTTACGATGGAAGGACCGGTGAACCATTTGACCAGGAGGTTACTGTTGGCGTGATGTATATGCTAAAACTACATCATCTGGTTGATGATAAGATACATGCCAGAAGCACAGGTCCTTATTCGCTTGTAACCCAGCAGCCGCTTGGCGGTAAGGCACAGTTTGGAGGGCAGAGACTTGGCGAAATGGAAGTATGGGCAATGGAGTCTTATGGTGCTGCCCATACACTTAAGGAATTTCTAACTGTGAAGTCTGATGATGTCCCGGGAAGGGACTTGAGAAAGAATTGTAAATTGAAGATTGGGAATTGGGAATTTGTATTTTACAATTTACAGTTTGAGCGAAGCGAATTTACGGGAGGTTGCCTTGCAAAGTTTAATATCGCTTTTTGATAAACAGAAAAGACCAATGGATTTTAATGCTGTAAGGGTATCTCTTGCTTCACCTGATAAGATAAGGGAATGGTCATTTGGTGAGGTTAAGAAGCCTGAGACTATAAACTACAGGACATTCAAGCCTGAAAGGGATGGGCTTTTTTGTGCAAAGATATTCGGTCCTGTAAAAGACTTTGAGTGCAACTGCGGAAAGTATAAGAGGATGAAACATAGGGGTATTACCTGTGAAAAATGCGGTGTTGAGGTCATTCCATCAAAGGTAAGAAGGGCAAGGCTTGGACATATAGAACTTGCCATTCCTGTTGTCCATATATGGTTTTTAAGGAGTCTCCCCAGCAGGATAGGCCTTGTACTTGACATGACGCTCAAGGAACTGGAAAAGGTCCTTTATTATGAGAGTTATGTTGTTATAGACCCTAAAGATTCGGAACTCAGCCGCGGTGAACTGCTGGGTGATGAAAGATACCAGAAGGAAATAGAAAAATACGGACATAATGGTTTTGTTGCAGGCATGGGTGCAGAGGCAATTCAGGAGTTGTTAAAGAGGATTAATCTTGAGGAACTGTCTGCACCTTTAAGAAAGGAAATGAGGAGTACGGCATCGGATGCCAAGAAAAAGAAGATTGCCAAGAGGCTGAAGGTAGTGGATGCCTTCAGAACATCAGGCAACAGACCTGAGTGGATGATACTTAATGTGGTGCCTGTTCTTCCGCCTGACTTGAGGCCGCTGGTTCCTCTGGACGGGGGCCGTTTTGCCACATCTGATTTGAACGACTTGTACAGAAGGGTCA